>NZ_JBSHGQ010000021.1:0-64082 GCF_053617895.1 Microbacterium sp. NPDC055683
GACCCGCGCAATGTCGCGACCTACCCGGGCGGACCTCAGGCTGCTCAGGGCGCGCAGAACGCCTCGCTTCAGCACGGGGCGATGGATGTCGCGGCCAACGCGCAGCTCGAGGGCATGTACGCCGCCCCGCCCGCATCCGACGTCGGGGAGGAGCGGGATGGCCGCGAGGGAGCAGGAGGGTCTGCTGGGCGACGCCGTCTACGCCGACCTCGTCGACCGCATCTTCCGCGGAGAGCTGAGATCGGGCATGCCGCTCAGCGTGCCGGCGCTCGCCGCGCAGCTGAACGTCAGCCGCAGTCCCGTGCGCGACTCCGTCCAGCGGCTCATCGCCGACGGCCTCGCCGTGCACACGCCCCACGCGGGCGCCAGGGTGGCGACCCTCACGGAGGCCGACGTCGCCCAGGTGATGACGGTGCGCGAGCCGCTCGACGGCCTCGCCGCGCGAGAGGCCGTCGCGCACGCGCGCGCCGACGATGTCGCCGCCCTGCGGGCGCTGCTGCGGGCGCAGGAGGAGGGCCTCGCGGAGGAGGACCCGACGGCCGACGCCCGCCGCGACCTCGCCTTCCATACGGCCATCCGCGATCTCGCGCGCAACCGCGTGCTGAGCGACGCGCTCCATCGGCTCGATTCGATCGCGCACCTGCACGACGCGGGGCTGTGGTCGGATGCCCGCGGGCGCGCAGCCGCGCTCGCCGAGCACACGGCGATCGTCGACGCCATCGAGCGCGGCGACGTCGTCGGCGCGGAGGCCGCGGCGCGCGCGCACGTCGCGTCGCTGCTCGTGCGGATGCGGCGGAGGGCCCTCGGCTAACGCGGCGACGGGTCGGGGATCTCCTCCGGCGTGTACCGCGGCAGCCTCGACGCCGGGAGGATGGCGAGCGCGCTGACGCCCGCGAGCACGAGCAGCCCGAGACGCAGGGTCGCCAGCCGCGACTCCTCGTTGACGGCGACGGCCGCCTCGACCTGGGCGTCGGTCGCGTCGGTGTCGTCGAGGACGGCCCGCAGCTCGTCATTGCTCACGAAGTTGACATCGTCGAGGTTCACCTGCGCGACGAGCTCGGGCGGCAGCTCGGGATGCTCGGCGACCGCACGCCCCACGCTCACCCCCAGCAGGGAGACGAGCAGCGCCCCCGCGACGGCGGTGCCGACGGCGGAGGCGAGATTCTGCGTCGTCCCGCGCAGCGAGCCGACATCGCCCGCCCGCTCGGGAGGCGCCGCAGTGACGAGCACGTTGAAGACGAGTGTCACGAGGGCTCCCTGCCCGACGCCGAAGACGACGAGTCCGAGGATCGTCGGGATCGTCTCCCAGTTGTTCGTCACGACGAACGAGAGCCAGACGAGAGCCGCCGTCGTCAGTACGAAGCCGAAGACGCCGATCGTCCGCGGCGGATACCGCCGGTAGAAGCGCACGACCAGCGTCGCCGTGAGGAAGACCGTCAGGTTGAACGGCATCATCGCGAGCGAGGTGTCGAACGGCGTGCGCCCCTGCACGATCTGGATGTACAGGGGGATGGTGAAGTTGACGCACGCCTCGAGCGCCACGACGACGAACATGGCGTAGACGGCGGCCCGCTCGCGTGGGGAGTCGATGATCGACAGGTCGATGAGCGGCACGCGCCCGCCGCGCATGCGGCGCCGGGTCCAGAGGAAGAACGCCTGGCCGAGGACGATCCCCCCGACGATGAGGAGCGGGGCGGGCGACAGCCCGCCGACGGCGAACGGCGCCGCGTCGGTCGCGCGCAGCGCACCCCATCCGTTCAGGTTGTTGAAGCCGAGCGTGAGCGCGACGATCGCGGCGCCGATGAGCCCCGACGCGACGAGGTCGATGCGGATGCCCGGGTCGCCGCGGTCGCCGCGCAGGGTGAAGCTGAACGCGAACACCAGCACGGCGAACGCGAGCACGATGACGAAGACGGGCCGCCATCCCACGAGCGTGCCCAGGGTGCCGCCGATGAGGAACGCGCTCACTCCCGAGATCGCACGCGCCGAACCGATCGCGCCGATCGCCGTCGCCTGCTGTGAGCCGCGGTAGTTCTCCGCGATGAGGGCGACGATGGCGGGCACGATGATCGCCGCTGCGGCGCCCGCGACGGCCTGGCCGGCGATCGCCCAGCCCGCGGTCGGCGCGAGGATCATGAGCACGGACGACCCCGCGAACAGCACGATGACGATGCGGAAGATGAGCACCCATCCGACCCGCTGGCCGAGCTTCGCGCCCGTCATGACGAGGGCGGCCACCGCGAGGCCGTAGACGACGATCGTGGAGCTGGCCACCGTGGGCGGCACGCCGAAGTCGTCGACCATGCCTCCGAGCGAGATGGGCAGCGCTGCGACGTTGAACGACATCAGCACCTGGGCGAGGAAGAGCGACACGAGCGGCATCCACGACGCCCTGACGTCGGTCGCGTTCGGGGACCGGGTCATGCGTGCTCCTCTCGGCGGTGCGCGACGGCGGGCGCCGATGCGAACAGATTCAGGCCCAGGGCCCGGGAGAGATGGCGGATGGCGCGTCGCGCGCGGACCGAATTTCCGGCGGCGTCGAGTCGGGGCGAGAACGCGCCGATCGCGCCCTTTCCGGGTGCGATCGCGACGATGCCTCCAGAGACCCCCGACTTCGCGGGGAGGCCGATCTCGAAGAGCCATTCGCCGCTGCGCTCGTAGAGGCCGGACGCGGCGACCACCGCGAGCGTGTCGCGGCAGACGTCGGCGGACACCACGCGCTCGCCGGTGACCGGGTTGACGCCGCCGTCGGCGAGAGTGGCGCCCATGACGGCGAGGTCGTGCGCGTCGACGTCGAGGGCGCACTGCCGCGTGTAGACGTCGACGACGTCGTCGGGATCGCCGTCGAGGCGGCCGTAGCTGCGCAGCAGCCGCCCGATCGCCCGATTGCGGTCGTTCGTGTCGGCCTCCGACCGGTATACCTCGCCGTTCAGGCGCAGCTGCCGCCCCGCGAAGGCCGACAGCCCCTCGCGCACCCGTTCCCAGCGCTCGGCGGTCGACGCGGCACGGACGAGCGCGGTGGTCGCGATCGCACCCGCATTGACCATCGGGTTCATGGGATGGCCGTCGTTGAGCTCGATCGCGACGACCGAGTTGAACGCGAGTCCCGTGTTGTTCACGCCGACGCGGTCGCGCACGACGTCATGACCGAGCTCGTCGACGACGAGTGCGTACACGAACAGCTTCGAGATCGACTGGATCGAGAAGAGGCGGTGCGCGTCGCCCGCATCGTGCACGGCTCCTGCGGCCTCGACGACGGCGAGTCCGAAGAGCGCAGGGTCGGCCTGCGCGAGTGCGGGGATGTAGTCGGCGACGGTGCCGTCGTCGTCGTCCGCGTATCGGCGATGAGCCTCGTGGACGAGCTCATCGACGCGCGGCGGGTCGGGGAGAGCTCCCGTCGCGACCTGCTGGTCGACATCGTCGCTCGGCTCCTCGGACATCCGGCCCCCCGCCGTCGTGTCGGTTGCTCACACCCTAGGACTCGGCGGTATTCCGGTCAATGGACGATCACACCTTGCGGTCCTGGCGGGGGATGACCACCTGTTTCACGATGAGCAGGACCGACGCCGTCACGGGGATCGCCACGAGCGCGCCCAGCAGCCCGAGCAGCGTGCCGCCGACGAGCGCTCCGATGACGACGAGCGAGCCGGGAACCGAGATCGTCCGGCTCATGACGCGAGGGGTGAGGAGGTACGCCTCGAGCTGCATGTAGACGAGGTAGACGATCGCGAACACGAGCGCTGTGACGGGGCTCGTGAAGAGGGCGAGGGCCGACGCGATCGCCCAGAACAGCACCGATCCGACGAGCGGGATGAGCGTGATGCAGAACGCGGTGACCGCCATGAGCTGCGGAAACGGCAGCCCGAGCACGAGGTGCACGACGAAGACGAACGCCGCGTTGACGAGCGCCAGCACGACCATCCCGCCGAGGTAGCTGCCGACGGACGCCGTGATCTCGTCGGCGAGCCCGCCCACGCGGGCGCGGCTGCGCGCGGGGGCGAGCTGGATGAGCGACACCTTCATCGTGGGCAGCGACGCCAGGAAGTACAGGCTCAGCACGATGACGATCACCACACCCGACGCGGCCGTCGCGACGGTCGTCCCCACCTGGAGTACGCCGCCGCCGATCGCGGCGATGTTCGACGGGCTCGTGAGGAACGCCTGCACCTCGGCGAGCACGGCTCCCACTTGATCGCCGAACGACTCCTCCAACCACACGTACACCTCGGACCCCTGGAAATCGGAGATGAGGGAGGGGATGGAGCGGATGAACTGGGCGATCTGGTCCACGACGGTGGGGATGATGAGCAGGAGGATGCCGACGAGCACGGCGACGAAGCCCGCGCAGACGATGGCGATGCCGCCCGCGCGGGAGAGCCCGCGTGCCGAGATCGCCCGCACGAGCGGATCGAGTCCCAGGGCGATGAAGAGCGCGAAGGCGATGTAGACGAGCACGGTCGACAGGTTCGACAGCGCGATGCCGAGGGCGATCGCGGCGAGTCCGCCCAGCGTCAGGAGGAAGCCGGCGCCGAACGGCTGGCGCAGGAACGCCCAGAACGTGCGCGACGGCGGCGGCTCGGAGACGTCGTGCTCTTCGGCGGTCATGCCTGCCACTGTAGGGGCGGTGCCGCGCCGGGCCGGTACCCTCGACACCATGAGCATGACGAACGAGGAAGCCCGCGCCGAGCTGCTGCGCCTTCGGGCCAGCATCGACAACATCGACGCCGCCCTCGTCTACATGCTGGCCGAGCGATTCCGCTGCACGCAGCAGGTCGGGCAGCTGAAGGCCGAGCACGAGCTGCCCGCGTCCGACCCGCAGCGCGAGGAGCAGCAGGTCGCGCGTCTGCGCGCGCTCGCGGAGGCCGCGCATCTGGACCCCGAGTTCGCCGAGAAGTGGTTCAACTTCGTCGTGGCCGAGGTGATCCGCCACCACGAGGCGGCCGCCGAGCAGCGCCAGGGCTGACGCGACGAGCGCGCCTTCCGAGCGGAAGGCGCGCTCGATGCGCGGCTCAGGCGGGCATCCGCCGCAGCGTGGCGTAGGAGCCGGCCGCGAGGACGACCGCGAGCAGAGCGCCCCAGAACGCGAGCCCCAGGGCGCCGGTGTCGAGGATCCACGTCCACACGCCGGGCCACGCCTCGTTGAGGGTGACGACCGCGACGAAGCCGAGGAGCACGAGGGCGATCGCGAGCATCGCGGTCGTGACCGCGGCGGTGCCCCAGCGCTTGTAGATGGTCGCGAACCAGAAACCGAGGATGAAGAAGAGCAGGCTGGCGACGAAGTAGATGAACCAGGCGGCGAGGGGGCCGGCCACCCACACCCAGTCGAGGTAGGCGAACCAGCCGTTCACGCCGTATCCGTCCGTCGCCTGCTCGAGAAGGCCGAGCAGGACGAAGACGAGAGCCATCCCCGCTGCGCTCACGCTCGCGGCCGCGAGCGAGCCGAGCGAGAACTCGCGGCGGGTGAGGCTCATCGCCTGCGAGAAGGGGAACGACATCGTCATGGCCTGGATGCCGATGGCGAGGAAGTACCACAGCGGCGCCTGCGATCCGCCTCCGAACATGGGGCCCGCCGCGCCGTCGGACGCGGCGTTGATGATCCAGTAGATCGCCATCGTGATGATCCACGAGCCGCCGAGCACGAGAGCCGGCACCCAGACGAACGTCTGGGTGTTGATGAACTGCAGGCGCACGACGTTGAGGATGCGACTGCTCGGCGTCGCGGCGGGGAGGTCGATCGCGGTCATCGGAGTGCTCCTTCCTGGGGGAGGCCGGCGGGCCGGGCGCCCGCGTGCTGGGTGCGGCGGACGATGAGCTGCTGCAGCGACACGGGTGCGAGCTCGAGGCCCGCGTCGAGGAGCCGAGCGCGTTCGGCCGGGTCGATGCGGCCGATGAAGGTGACGGAGGCGACGCGCCCGAGGGTGTCGCGGTGGATGACCTCGCGGCCGGCGACGGCGGCCTCCACGGTCGCCGCATCGCCCACGACGTTCGTCGCCTGCGCGCGGGCGTCCTCGGTCGTCTCGTCCATGATGATCCGTCCGTCGTCGATCACGAGCACGCGCTCGATGAGGTCGGCGACCTCGTCGATCAGGTGGCTCGACAGCAGGATCGTCCGCGGGTGCTCGGCGTAGTCGGCGAGCAGCCGGTCGTAGAAGATCTGCCGCGCGACGGCGTCGAGGCCGAGGTACGGCTCGTCGAAGAACGTGATCTCGGCGCGCGACGCGAGGCCGATCACGACGCCGACCGCCGACAGCTGACCGCGGGAGAGCTTCTTGATGGTGCGCTTGAGGGGCAGTTGGAAGTCGTCGACGAGCCGGTCGGCGAGGTCCTGGTCCCAGCGGGGGAAGAACAGGCGTGCCGCGGCGAACGCATGCCGCGGGGTCGCGTCGTCGGGGTACTTCTGGCTCTCGCGCACGAAGCACATGCGACTGAGGACGCGCGGGTTCTCGTAGGGGTTCTCCCCGAACACGCGCACCTCGCCGCTCGTGGCGATGTTCTGCGCGGTGAGGATCGACATGGCGGTGGTCTTGCCGGCGCCGTTGCGACCGAGGAAGCCGTAGACGACGTCCTTCTCGATGTCGAAGCTCACGCCGTCGAGGGCGACCTTGTCCTTGTATCGCTTGGTGAGGTCTCTGACCTCGATCACGGGGTTCATCCTGTGTCCTTCGGTCCTACGGTGCGGTCTGCGCGGCGCCCGCGCGGATGAGGTCGGCGACGTCGTCGGGCTCGAGCCCGAGCTTTCGCGCCTCGGCGAGGAGCGGCTGCACGTAGCGATCGGCGAAGGCCGACCTGCGCTCCGCGCGGAGCAGCTCCTGCGCGCCAGCGGCGACGAACATGCCGATCCCGCGGCGCTTGTACAGCACGCCCTTGTCCACGAGCATGTTCACTCCCTTGGCGGCGGTGGCCGGATTGATGCGGTAGAAGGCGGCGAGCTCGTTCGTCGACGGGGCCTGCGCCTCCTCGGCGAGGCTGCCGTCGACGATCGAGTCCTCGACCTGCTCGGCGATCTGCACGAACAGGGGGCGGCCGTCGTCCATCGCATCCTCCGGTGTGTCGGTTAGTTACTCGACTAAGTAACCATGGAACCTGGGGCGGTGTCAAGGGCGGGTGTGTCGCGCTCTCGCCAGTGCGGATGTAGGCCTGTCGCGCTCTCGCCAGTGCGGATGTAGGCCTCGAGCCGCCTTTTGGGCAGCATCCGCACTGGCGAAGCGGCCCGTCGTCGACATCCGCACTGGCGAAGCCCGCCGTCTCGGGTGGTCACCGCATCGCCGCGGCGTGCGCGGCCCACCCGGCCTCGGCGGGGAGCGACCGCAGGTTGCGATCCGCCATCGCGACGAGGGCCGCGGCGACGCACAGCCCCGAGGCCAGGGCGAGGGTGCCGGTGCGGCCGGCGAAGGCGAGGCCGAAGCCGGCGACGAGGGGCGCGAGCGGCATCGCGCCCATCGAGAGCACCTGCAGCGCGCTGTTCGCCCGGCCGAGCAGCCGGCTCGGCGTCGCGACCGTGAAGTAGCCGAGCAGCGCCGCGTTGAGGGCGGGGATCGCGACGACGGCGACCGCGAGGACGCCGGCGATCGCGAGCGGCTCGTGCACGAAGGGGAGTGCGATGATGCCGAGGCCCGCGAGGAGCAGCCCGATGACGATGAGCGTCCCGGCGCGCACCCGCGCGACGAGCGCGGGGCTCGCGACGGCGCCCGCGAGCATCGCCGCGCTCGCTGCGGCCATCGTCCATCCCAGGCTGGTCGTCGTCGCGCCGTCCTGCTGCATCGCATAGATCGCGGTCGTCAGGCCCGCGTTGAAGCCGAGGTTGACGATGGTCGACACGATGAGCACGCCTCGCAGGTCGCGTCGCGCCAGCAGCCATCCCATCCCCTCGCGGATGTCCGCCAACGGCGATCGGGACGGTGCGGCGGCCGGCGGCTCACCCGCATCGGAGCCCCCGCGGCCCAGCGCCCACGCGGTCGCCGCGGCGACGACCTGGCAGGCCGTCATCGCGGCGCCGACGATCCATCCGCCCGCGGCGAGCAGCATGCCCCCGAGTGGCGAGCCGAGTAGCGACAGTGCGGCGTCTCGCCCCTGATTCGCCGCCTGCGCGCGGCCCATCGCCTCGTCGGGCACCAGCTCCTTCAGGGTCGACTCGCCGGCGACGCCGAAGAGTCCCGTGCGCACCGCGAGTGCCGTGCTGATCGCGAGCAGCGCGGAGAAGGTCAGCGAGCCGGAAGCGGCCAGAGCCGTGAACGCGGCGGCGAGGGAGAGGCCGATCACGGCGCCGACGCGCATGAGCGGGATGCGGCGGCGTCGATCCGCCAGCACCCCGCCGGCGAGTGTCGCGATGAGCCGTGCCGCGAAGGCCACGGCGCCGAGGATGCCGGCCTGCGCCGGGTCGCCCGTCGTCGCCAGTGCGATGAGCGGGATGGCGAAGCCCGAGAGGGCGTTCGAGAGCCCGGATGCCGTGTCGCTCGCAAGCCAGAGGAGGTAGCGGCGGTCGCGGGTGAGTCGATAGGGCGCGAGAGCGGTCATGGGAGCGAGCGTAGATGCGCAACTGGAGTTGCGCAAGTAATCGTGCGCAACTTTGCGCGCGCAATCCGTAGGATGGGTGGATGTCGAAGCCCGAAGGGAGCGCGCGCGCCGAGACCGTGTCGGCGCGGAAGCTGCGCGCCATGGCGCATCCGGTGCGGCTGCGCCTCGAGGAGGCGCTCGGTCGTCGAGGGTTCGCCCGAGCGGCCGACCTCGCGGCCGATCTGGACCTGCCCGCGAACCAGGTGAGCTTCCACCTGCGGGTCCTGGCCGATGCGGGCCTCATCGAGGAGGCGCCCGAGAAGGCCCGCGACCGCAGGGATCGGGTCTGGACACGGGCGAAGCAGACATGGGAGCTCGGCAGCCCCGAGCACCCGATGGAGGACGAGCAGGCGGGGACCGCGGTCATCCGTGCGCTCGCCGCGCAGCATCAGGACCTCGTCCAGCGCATCATCGCGTGGGCGCCGGAGTACTCGAGCGGCCGAGCGGAGGGTGTCCACGGGACCTTCAACCAGTACGCGCTGTGGCTCGACGAGGAGCAGTTCACCCGGATGCTGGAGCGCATCGGGTCGGTGGTCGAGGAGTTCCGCGACCTCAACGAGCCCGGAGCCGCGGGTGCACGCCGGTGGCGCATGGACCTCATCGCGGCCGACGACGAGATCTGAGCGCTGCCGAACCCCCGCCTACCCCGCCTGCCGAGGCGCCGGACCGAGCGAGTCGCCCTCGGGTGGCCGGCACGGGATGAGCGTCTGCGGAAGGGGGCGGTCGGGGTTCTCGATGCGGTCGATGACGGCGTCGACGCCGAGGCGGCCGAGCTCCGCGCCGGGTGACGGCATGCGCGCGAGCGCGGGGTCCGCGGCGCCCGGCGACGTGCCGATCGACAGCACGGACAGGTCGGCGGGGATCCTCTTCCCGCCCTGCGCGAGCTCCGCGAGGATGCCGGGGGCCGCGTGCTCGTTGACGACGACGAGCGCGGTCGCATCCGAGCCCTCGTCGACGAGCCGGCGGGCGAGCGAGCGGCCTGCGCCCGCATCGCCGGCGCAGGCGAGAAGCCGTGGGGCGAAGCCGTGGCGGGCGGCTGCCGCGAGGTAGGCGGCATGGGCCCGCGCGGCTCCTCCGTGCGGGGAGGAGCGGCCGTCCGGCTCGCCCTCGACGTAGGCGATGGTCCGATGCCCGAGCGCGACGAGTCGATCGACGGCGTCGTCCACGGTCGCCTCGAAGTCGATGTCGACCCATGCCGTGCCCGAGGGGTCGGCAGTGCGGCCGATGAGCGCGAACGGCGTCGTCGACGCACGCAGCAGGTCCACGCGGGGATCGTCGAGCTGCACCTCCATGAGTACGACGCCGTCGACGAGCCCCGTCGCCGTGAGCTCGGCGATCTCCCCGGCGTCGTTTCGCGCGGGCCACAGCACGAGGGTGTAGCCGCGTTCGCGTGCGCGCTCGGCGGCGCCCGTGAAGAACTGCACTCCCGAGCCGCTGAGGTCGCTCTCGAGGGCCGGATACAGCAGGGCGAGGATGTTCGTGCGCCCGCGCGCGAGCGCGCTCGCCGCGTGATGGCGCGCGTAGCCGAGGTCGCGCATGGCGGCCTCGACGCGCGCGCGGGTCTCGTCCGTCACGTGCTTCGTCCCATTGACCACGAACGACACCGTCGCGATGGAGACGCCGGCACGCTCCGCGACCTGCTGCATGGTGGCCATCAGCCCATCCTCCCGCTTGACGAGGCGGCGAGGGGGCCGCATACTCCATTTAAGCGCTTTACCAATGAAGGTGGGACATGGCACAGAGTGAGACGATCCGCGTCGTCGTGTGGGGCGAGAACCGTCACGAGCAGGTGCAGCAGAACGTCAGGGACATCTATCCCGACGGCATGCACACGACCATCCGCGAGGGGATCGAGGAGAACCTCGGCGACCGCGTCGTGGTGCGCACCGTCACGCTCGACGACCCCGAGCACGGTCTCACCGAGCAGCTGCTGCGCGAGACCGACGTGCTGGTGTGGTGGGGGCACGCCGCCCACCACGAGGTCGCCGACGAGATCGTCGACCGCGTGCACCGGCACGTCCTCGCGGGGATGGGGCTCCTCGTCCTGCACTCCGGCCACTGGTCGAAGATCTTCGGACGGCTCATGGGCACGACCTGCACGCTGCGCTGGCGCTCGAAAGACGACCGCGAGATCGTCTGGACGGTCGACCCGACCCATCCGATCGCCCAGGGCGTGCCGCACCCCTTCCTCATCCCCGCGCAGGAGATGTACGGCGAGTTCTTCGACGTGCCGGCCCCCGACGAGCTGATCTTCCTCTCCACGTTCTCGGGCGGCGAGGTCTTCCGCAGCGGGATGACCTACCGCCGCGGGTACGGCAAGATCTTCTACTTCAGCCCCGGCGACCAGGACTACCCCGTCTACCACCAGGCCGAGGTGCGCCGCGTCATCGCGAACGGCGTCGAGTGGGCCCGCACGCTGCGGCCAGAGCGGACGGAGCCCGTGCTGCTCCGATACGACACCGAGGACTTCTACAACGGCCGCGGCTACGAGGGGGCGATGGAGCCGTGAGCGCACTCCGGGTCGTGCAGGTCGGCGCGGGCGGGATGGGCCGCGCCTGGATCGGGGCGATCTCGCGTCACGACGATGCGGAGCTCGTCGGGCTCGTCGACCTCGACCTCGGCACGGCGCGCGCGGCGCTCGACGATGCCGGGCTCGCGGGTGTCGCGGTCGGCACGTCGGTCTCCGAGGTGGCGGCCGCCGTGTCGGCCGATGCGGTCGTGAACGTCACGGTGCCCGGCGCGCACCTGCCCGTCAACCTCGAGGCGCTCGCCGCCGGGTATCCCGTGCTGTGCGAGAAGCCGGCGGCCCCCACCGTGGCCGACGCGCTGCGGCAGGCCGCTGCGGCGCAGGTGCACGGGAGGCTGCTCATGATCAGCCAGTCGCGCCGGTACTTCGACGGCTTCGCGGCGCTGCGGGCCCAGACGGCACGGCTCGGGGCGCTCGGTGCCGTCGCGACGGAGTTCTTCAAGGCACCGCGCTTCGGCGGGTTCCGCGACGAGATGGACCACGTGCTGCTCGTGGACATGGCCATCCACTCGTTCGACGCGGCGCGGGCGCTCATCGGCAGCGACCCGGTCGCCGTGTACGCCGAGGAGTACAACCCGTCGTGGAGCTGGTACCGCGGCGCCGCGAACGCCGTCGCGGTTTTCGAGTTCGCCGACGGCGTGCGGTACACCTACACCGGCAGCTGGTGCGCGCCCGGGCTCGAGACCTCGTGGAACGGGCGCTGGCGCGTGAGCGGCGCCGACGGCAGCGCCGAGTGGGATGGCGACGGCGCACCGGTCTCGTCGCTCGTCGCGCCCGCCTCCGGAGACCGGGCACCGGAGCAGATCGACGGATCCCTCGCCGAGTTCGTCGCGGCCGTGCGGTCGGGCGTGCGTCCGACGACGGATGCTCGCGCCAACGTCGCGAGTCTGGCGATGGTCGAGGGGGCCGTGCTGTCGGCGACGACCGGCCGGCGGGTGCGGATCTCCGACGTGCTGGACGCCGCGTCGGCGCGCGCGATCGAGGTCGAGTCGGATGGCGCGGTGCGCGCGGTGCTGGAGGCCTGGCGGGGCTGATCCGCTCCGCGGCCTCAGCCCGCGACGGGCGCGGTGATCCCGACGGGCTCGCCCAGATCCTCGAACGTCTGGGTGAGGGTGCCGTCCACGCCGTGCACGGTGAGCGACAGCTCCGCCCCGACGGGGGCGAGGCCCGGCGCGAGCTCGACCGCGAGCTCGGCGATGCGCGTCCTCTCCCAATCGAAGGGCTCGGTCGCGGTCATCCGGAACCCGCCGTCCTCCGTCTGCTCGTCGTCGACGAGCCATCCGGGTCCGGCTGCGAGGATGTCCGCCACGGCCCGCGGATCGGCGAACGCCCGGTAGTACTCCGCCGTCTGCGCGGCCATCCGCTCCTGCTCGTCGGACGATGCCGCGTCGGCGGCGACGGGGCCGGCTCCCTGGTCCACCCAGAACGCGCCGTCGACGTACCAGAGGTCGAACGCCCCGGCCAGGTGGAAGGCGTACGCGGGGGAGTACGCGAAGTCGACAGCGCCCTGCGCGAGCGTGCCGCCGAGGGTCATCCGTCCGGAGCCGGCGGCCGCGAGGCCGTCGGCGATGCAGGCCCCCAGGGCGGCGCCGTCCACGCTTGCGCCCACCGCGATGCCGGCGTCGAGGCAGGTCTGCGGCGTCGCGAGCGACTCCGCCGTGGGGGTTGGCGCGGGGGTCGTTGTGGCGGATGGCGTCGCCTCGGACGCGGGCGTCGTCGTGACCGGCTCCGACGCCGTCGGCGACCTCTCGGCGGCGGGCTCCGGCTGTGCGGAGCATCCCGCCGCGAGCAGGACGACAGCGGCGACGGCGGCGGCGGCCGGGACGAACCTCATGCCCGGCAGACTATCCCGACCGCCCGCGCGGCTCCTCGGACGCGGTGCGCTCTCGTGCAGCGCGGGCGGCGGTCAGCCGCGCAGGTCGCGCCGGGTCAGCGCGACGACGGCGCCCGCGAGGAGCACCGCGACGCCTGCCCAGAGGGGGAGGAGGCCCTCCGTCCATCCGTTCGTCAAGGGGGCGTCGTGGTACGCCCACGAATACGGCGAGAAGGCCCGCAGGACGTCGAAGTCGTCGTTCTGATTCGCGACGCCGTTGAAGAGGAACCCCGCGGCGGCGACGAGCGCCCCCGCGCCCACCGCGGCGGCACGGCGGCCCGTGAGGGAGCCGACGCACAGCGCCGTCGCACCGCCGAACAGCCACAGCCCGAGGGCGGCGGTCGCCTGCGGCACGATGTTCGCCCCGTCCAGTTCGAGCTCGAACGGGCCACTCACGAGGAGCAGCAGGAGACTCGTGTACGCCGCGAGCCACGCGAGCCGGGCGAGGAGCGCGACCGCCTGACCCGCGACGTAGCCGGCGCGCGAGACGGCGTGGGCGAGGTCGAGCTCGAGGCGGCCCTGCTCCTCGGCCCCCGCCACGGCCCCCGCGCCCCAGCCGATGGCCGCGACGGTCGGCAGCACGAAGCCGAGAAGCCCGTAGAACGTCGCCTGCGCATAGCCCGCACCCGTCGCGATCTGGTCGAACCCGAGCGTGTTCACGAGCGACGACGGCAGCGTCGACAGCAGGTCGGCCATCTGCCCGTCGAGCCCGATGCTCGGATACAGCGACAGGTACAGCATCATCACGGCCGTCAGTGCGAGTGTCCACACGAGCACGCCCCGCCACGTCTCCGCCAGTGCGCGGCCCAGCACGGCGATCATCGTCCGGCCCCCGGCTCGTGCTGCACGCTGCCGGCGACCGGGAGGGTGCCTGTCGGCGGTCGCCCGCGCAGATCCCGCCGAAGCAGCGGCCTCGACGGCGCGGGCGCGGATGGCTCTGGCACGGACGGCGCGGACTCGGATGGCGCGGGCGCGGCCTCGGCCGTCTCGAGGTCGATGGCAGCCCCCGAGCGCGGCGACGCCGTGCTCACCGGCGTGAACGTCCCGCGCGCGTGCGCCGGCCGCGTGCTCGGCACGACGGGCGCGGCGAGGAGATCCTCGGGGTCGGGCGGCCATTCCGGCGAGGCGGCCTCGTCCGGATCGCCCTCCTCCGCAGGGTCGCCCTGCTCGTCGTCGGCCCGTGCGGAACCGGGGACGGTGCCGTCCGTCGGCGACTCCTCCGGCGGAGTCGGCGTTCCCGCCTCGACCGCGACCGGAGGCGTCCCGGCGACGGCCTGCGGCGCAGGCGGCACGACGAAGTTCGACCGGAACGCACGCGGCGTCGGCGCGTCGAGGTCGGGTGCGCCCGTCGGGTGCGCACGCTCGACGTCGCCCGCCTCCGAGGCGTCCGCCGCGTCCTGGTCCGCCTCGTCCTGGTCCGCATCCACCTCGTCGGTGTCCGCCCCGTCCGCGTGCGCATCCTCCGCGTCCGCGTGCGCATTCGCATGCGCGTCCGCGTGCGCTTCGCCCACGTTCGCCGCGTCAGCGCGCGCCGTCGACGCGATGGGCGCAGGCGCTGCGGCACCCGCCGCATCCGTGCACGCGGTGCCGGCGTCCGCGGCATCGTCCGCGTCGTGTCGCTCGGCGCCGTAGAGGCGCAGCACCGATTCCTCCAGATCGGGCTCCTCGACGGTCAGATCGACGAGAGGGAATCCCGCGAGCGCCTTCACGACGGCGTCGATCCCGCCCTCGGCGGTGGCGGAGACCCGCACCTGGTCCGCGCCTCCCGCGACGTCGAGATCGTGCAGGTGCAGCGCGCGGAGCGCGGTGGCGACATCCTCGGGTGAGGTGTCGGCGACGCCGGCCCGGATGCGCCGCACGGCGCCCAGACGCAGCGATGCCACATCACCGGACGCCACGACGCGTCCCTCGCTCAGGACGGCGACCTCGTCGGCGGTCTGCTGGATCTCGCTCAGCACGTGCGAGCTCAGCAGCACGGTCTGCCCGCGACCCCTGGCTTCCCGCACGAGCTCGATGAAGGCGCGCTGGACGAGCGGGTCGAGACCGCTCGTCGGCTCGTCGAGGATGAGCAGCTCGGGTTCATGCAGGAACGCCTGGACGAGCCCGAGCTTCTGCTTGTTGCCCTTCGACAGCGTGCGCACACGGCGGGACAGATCGAGGCCGAGGCGGTCCGCGAGCTCGTCTGCGCGGCCTTTCGGGGAGGGCCCGGACACGCGGGCGTAGAAGTCGAGCAGACCTCGTCCGGTCGTCCGCGAGTCGAGGCGCAGCTCGCCGGGAACGTAGCCGATCCGCTTCCGCAGCGCCGGCCCTCCTCGGCGTGGGTCCTCGCCCAGCACGCGGACCTCGCCGCCGGATGGGCGGATCACGTCGAGGAGGATGCGCAGCGTCGTCGTCTTCCCCGCGCCGTTCGGTCCGATGAGGCCGAAGACGGTGCCCGGTTCGACGGCGAGGTCGAGGGCGTGCAGCGCGGTGCGCCGCCCGTATCGCTTCTGCAGGCCGTGCGTCTCGATCGCCGCCGTCATGGCGCTCACGGTAGTCCCGCGGAGTCGATGCCGGTAGAGGCATGGACGAAAGCATCCCGCAGCACGGTCGATCGAGCGAGACCCGTGCCCGCGGACGCCGTAGCGGCCTCCGCTCCCGCGTGGCAGACTCGGGCACCATGCGACGCAGGAGTGAGGGGATCACGGTCGCGATCGTGGCGGTCACGCTCGCGACCCTGATGGCAGGGGCGCTCGCCGGGTGCATACCGGGGGCGACGAGCGTGCCCGGCGTGGAGCCGACGCCGTCGCCCGAGAGCATCGCCGACGACGTGATCACCGGCGGGCCGGACGGCGTGGCGCTCCCGGTCGACACGATGGGCGGCCCGCTCGCGTACGCGATGGACGACGGCAGCGTGCAGATCGTGACGTGGGGGAGCTCCTCCTGTCCGCCGCGCGCGACGGAGTTCGACAACGACGGCTCCCTCCTCGCCGTGGTCTTCGTGCGGTCGTCGGCCGAGGTCTGCACGGCGGACTACGCGCCGACGACGCACGTCTTCGGCGAGGACACCGTGGGCGGAGCCGTGCCCGACGAGGCGTCGATCACGATCGAGGACGCCGAGCCCGTGACCGTGGAGATCCAGCGGCCCTCCTGACGGGCGCCGCCGTGCGCCCGGTCAGCTCGGCGGCAGCGGGTCGCGTCGCGCCTCGATCGCGCGTGCGACCTGCTTCTCGAGCACCTCGATGGCGTCGTCGGACAGTGCGATGAGGCCGTCGAGCTCCTCCCGCACGCGCCGGTAGGCGACCTGGCGCTCGGCGGCCGTGGCCGATTGGTCGACCGCGGTGCGCAGCAGCTGCTGGGCACGGTCGAGGCGCTTGCGCTCCGTCTCGCTGAAGCCGCTGTCGCGCACGCGTCGGGCGTCCTGCTCGGCGATGTCGAACGCGACCTCGAAATCGTTCACCGCCGTGCGGTACTCGGCGAGCTCCTCGGCCGAGACCGCGGCGTCCGCGCGGGCGGGGCGCAGGCCATCCGCCGCCTTCTTCGCGCGCAGGAACGCCGCCGTCAGCGGCTGGCGGCCGTCGCTCATGGTCGGGAACGCGATGAGCTTCGCGACGTCGAGCTCGTAGTCGAGCCAGCGGCGGACGACGTCGTCGTGGGTCTCGAGCAGGCGCGTCAGGCGCGCCTGCCGGTTCGCGGCGTCCTCCGCCGCGACGTCGGCGGGGTCGGCGGTCGCCTTCGCGGCCTTGAGCTGCGCGCGCGCCTGCAGCTCGATCGAGCGCGCCTCGGTCTTCGCCTGGAGCAGCTCGAGACGGCGCTTGTGGCGGGCCTTCGACTCCTTCGACCACCACCCGCCGAACCCGCTCGCGACGCCCGCGAGCGGGAACGCCAGCCACCAGTAGGCGCCGAGGAACTCGAAGAGCGGTTGCACCCGGCCATCGTACGCACGCGTGTGCGCGAGACGGATGGCTCCGCCCCGCGCACACGCATCGCTCACTTCGAGAAGGCGTCCTTGACGTCCTCGCCCGCCTTCTTGACGTCGGCCTTCACCTGGTCGGCCTTGCCCTCGGCCTCGAGCTTCTCGTTGCCCGTGACCTTGCCGGCCGCCTCCTTCGCCTTGCCGGCGAGGTCTTCCGCGGCGTTCTTGATCTTGTCGTCGAGTCCCATGGGGGGTCTCCTTTCTCTTTCGGGGGTCTTGGTCTGGTTCAGTCGACGCGCCCCTGATCGGCCGCGAAGCGCGCTCGCAGCGACGAGCGCAGGGTGACGACCGCGGGCATCCGCTCGCCCGTCAGCGTCGCGAGGTTGGCGAGCAGCCGGTCGGTCGCTGCGGCGAGCTCGGCGGGCGATGCGCTGCGCCGGGGCGTGACGTCCACGTGCAGCACCTCGATGCCGCGTGCGCGGCGGATGGCCACGCGTGACGACAGCACGTCGGGCCGCCGGTCGAGCGACTGGCGCAGAGCGTCGGAGGCGAACGACTCCGCGACGACGATGCGTCCGAGGTCGGTGCGCTCGGCGACGCCGCCGTCGTGCACGTGCGAGCGGCGAGCGAGCGCCCGGATCGGGACGGCGGCCAGCACGATCGCCACGACGGCGAGCGCGGCGACGATGCCGATCCCCAGCCAGCTCGCCGCGGTCCCGTCGATGCGGGTGGCCGCGGCTCCGTCCGTCGCCGCGTCGCGCGCCGCCGTGAAGACGTCGTGCCACACGTCGGCGGCAGCGGTCCCTGTCGTCGCGGCGATCACGGCGCCGCCGGCGGCGACGAGCGCGAGGCCGATGAGCGCGAGCACGGCCCGGTTGAGCGCGCGGTTGGTGCCGTTCATGCGGCGCTCCTCTCCGAGGCGCGGGCGACCCGCACCCGCGTGGTCAGCGATGGCGTGACGGACGCCCTCTCGAGTTCGGCGCGGGCGGCCTCGCGGACGGCGTCCACATCGACGGGGAGGCCCGTCTCCGGGCGGACCATCACGTCGACGGCCCTGTGGCCGACTCCGACGACGACCGCGTCGGGTCGCAGCCCCGCCTCCTCGGCGACGTGCCGGGCGACGGCCGACGCGAGCACGCCGTTGTCGATGACGACGGCATGGGTGTCGGACGCGAGCTCCTGGCGGGCACGGCGACCGGGCGCCAGCGCGATCACGAGCAGGATCAGGCCGACCGCGGCCACCCCTGCCGAGCCGGCGATGACGGCGCCCCGCGGCTCGGCGGCCGGCAGCGCCCCGGCCCACGCGAGCATCTCGGCGGGCGATGCCAGCCAGGGGGCGAGGCCTGCGAGCTGGCGCACGGTCTCCACGGCGACCCATGCCAGGGCCGCGACGGCGAGGAGCACGACGATCGTCACGGCGGCGGTGCGCGGCGAGTGCGTCTCGCGGCGCACGATGCGGCGCAGAGCGGGATCGCTCATCGCACCCTCCTTCTCGTCTCGACGACCGCACCCGCGATCGTGATGTCGACCAGGGCGACCTCGCGCCCGAGCAGGGCCGCGATGCGGCCTCGGATGTCGTCCTGCAGCCCGCGCGCCCGTTCGAGCAGCGGGACGGCAGCGGCGACGGCGGCGTCGTCGTCGAGGTCGGGCACGGGGAGCGGTGCGCGCAGGCGCACCGCCAGCCCGCGGCCGACGTCGGAGACGTGCGCCGAGACCGCGTCGGCGGGAACGCCGATGGCCTCCGCGGATGCCGCACGTGCGACCTTCGTCAGCACGCGGTCGCGCACGTCGATGCGGCCGGCGGGCTCCCCGTCGTGCGCCGCGACGACGGGGAGCGCTTCCGCGAGCGCGCTCATCAGGAGGTGCGCCGTCCCGTGAAGACGCCGGCGAGCGCCCGCAGATCGAGCTGGCCGCTCACGACGCGTCCGACGACGGCCCCGACCCCGGCGAGCACGGCCACGAGGAGGAAGCCCCAGAAGCCGAACGCGAGGGCGGCGAAGGCGAGGAGCGCCCCGATGAGAGCGCCCGTTGCGGTGGCGCTCACGAGACGCGCGACTCGGCGGCGGACTCGTCGTCGTCGGCCGACGGCAGGTGCACGTCGTCGACCGCGACGTTGACCTCGACGACGTCGAGGCCGACGAGCTGGGTGATCGCCCGCGTGACGGCGGCGCGCACCTCGCCGGCGACCTGCTGGATGGGCGTCGGGTACTCGACGACGATCGTCACGTCGGCGGCGGCCTGCGTCTCCCCGACCTCGACCTTCACACCCTGCGTGAGGTCGGTGGCGTTGATGGCGTCGCGGATGGCGCCCAGCGTACGGGCGCCGCCGCCTCCGAGGGCGTAGACACCCGCGACCTCGCGGGCCGCGATGCCGGCGACCTTGGCGACGACGTGGTCGGCGATCGTCGTGCGACCGGCCTGCTCGCCCGGTGCGACCGGTGCCACGGCGCGGTCGACGCGCGGAGCGCCGGGGGTCGCGGGAGTGGCGGGGGTCGTCTTCGTGTCCTGCTCGGCCATGATCGGCTCCTTCTATCTCGGTCAGCGGCCGGATGCAAGCACTTCAGGAGCTTCATCCGGGAGCGTTACGGTCGCTCATGTCTGAGAGGCGCGGCCTCCCGGATTCGTCACAAAAAAGTTCCTGGGGAGGGCGTGACGCATGGGAAGGACCCGAGGAGAGCCGGTGCGGGAGGCGAGCGACGCCATCCTCGTGGCCCGCTCGCTCGATCAGGACGAGCACGCGTTCGCGGAGATCGTCCGCCGGCATGCGCCGCTCATGCGGGCGTACACGGCCCGGATGGTCGGCTCGGTCTCCGAGGCCGACGACGTCGTGCAGAACGCGTTCATCCTGGCGTGGCGCAAGCTCGACACGCTGCGCGACCCGTCGGTGCTGAAGGCGTGGCTCATGCGGGTCGCCGCGCACGAGGCGACGGCGTACCTGCGCCGACGACCCTCGCCTGTGCCGCTCGACGCCGTCGAGCAGGTGCTTGCGGCGGAGGCGCGACCCGATACGGTCGTCGTGCGGGACGCGCAGATGGCGGCGCTCTCGAAGGCGCTCGACACCCTGCCCGATGCGCAGCGCCAGTGCTGGCTGCTGCGCGAGGTGGCGGGGCTCAGCTACACCGAGATCGCGGAGGAGCTCGACCTCCCCGCGAGCACCGTGCGGGGCAATCTCGCCCGCGCACGCACGAGCATCACCGTCCGGATGGAGGAGTGGCGATGAGCACGGACGAGCCGCGGCTGGACTGCGGCAGAACGCTCGAGGAGCTCAGCGACTACCTCGAGGCCGGGCGCTCTCCGCGCGACGCGCACATCGAGTCGTGCCCCGAGTGCCTCAACGCGCTCGACACGCTCGAGGGGGCGGGGCGGCTGTCTCGCGCGCTGGTCGCGGTCGACGCATCCACGCTGCCCGAGCCGCCGGAGAGCTGGTTCCAGGGGATCCTCGGCGCGATCGCGCTGGAGCTGCGGGCGGGAAGGGACCTGCCGCTGCACCATCCCGATCCGCGCGTCGACCTGTCGATCACGGAGGGCGCCGTGCATGCGCTGCTGCGGGCGACGGGCGACGGCGTCGACGGCGTGTTCATCGGCCGGACCGCGATCGACGGCGACGCCGAGACGCCGGGGGCGCCCGTCACGGTGCGTTTGACGGCGAGCATCGCCTGGCCGCTCGACGTCGCGGCCGTGACCGAGGAGCTCCGTGCGCGCGCGTTCGCGGCGCTCCGCCAGCACACCGAGCTCAACGTCACCGCCGTCGACATCCGCGTCGACGATGTCCACGGATACGAAGGAGGCCGATCATGAGCGTTCCGGAGGGGGCGCTGCGCGCCGCCGCAGTGCGCGGGGTCGCGGGGGTCGTCGACGTGTATGCGGCCGAGGGCGCGCTCATCGCATCGGTCGCCGCACTGCTCGGGCACGAGTCGTCCGACGATCCCGTCGTCGACCGCGACGATCGGGTGAGCGCGCGGATCGGCACCGCGATGTCGGCGTCGACGCCGGATGTCGCGCGTCGTGTCGCCGACGTGCTCCGCGATGGCGCTCCTCCCGAGGCGCGCATCGCCGTGCGGATCGCGCGGGTCAGCTGACCGGACGCGTCAGCCGGCCACCGCCTCGACCGCGAGCTCGGCGAGGCGGTGGCTGCGCTCCTCCTCGTGCGCGGTGATCGTGACGACCGCGTCGTGTGACTCGTCGACGACGACGTACTGTCCGTAGAGGCCGTCGAGCCGCCAGGCGCCCCCCGGGCCGTCCCACGCCGCGAGTCCGTAGCGGGAGTACGGCGCGGAGCCCGTCTCGACCCAGTCCGCGTGCATCGCGTCGACCCATCCGCCGGACACGAGCTGCCGGCCATCCCACCGCCCCCGATCGCGGAGCAGTCGGCCGATGCGCGACAGCTCCTCGGTGCGCAGCTCGAGTCCGCCGCCTCCCACGATCCACCCCCGAGGGCAGCGGTGCCACTGGGGATTGTGGATGTCGAGCGGATCGAACAGGCGCGGCATCAGCCAGTCGCGCACGTCGCCGACGTGGGCGCCGAGCACGCGCATCGCCGTGTAGGTGCTCGCGTCGGAGTACTGGAGCACGCGGCCGCGCGACGGACGGCGCAGCATCTCCTGCGCGAGATCGGGCCAGGGCACCCGCTCGGAGCCGAACCACGCGAAGTCGATGCCGCTCGTCATGGTGAGCAGGTGGCGCAGCGTGACGGCGTCGGAGCCCTCGCCGTACGCCATCTCGGGGAGGGACGCGCGGATCGGCTCGTCGAGGGCGACGACGCCCTCGTCGACCGCGATCCCGACGGCGAGCGCCGAGATGCCCTTCGACACCGAATACACGTTGACGCGGTCGTCGCTGCGCCACCGGTGCTCGGCGATGTCGTCGCCGATGCGGACGTGCACGCCGTACGCGCCGAGCCCCTCCGCCTCGACGGCGCGGACGAATCGGTCGAGGGCGGCGGAAGAGGAGGTCACGCTGCGAGGGTAGCGGGGGCCTGCGACATCAGCTCGCGAGCGCCTCGACCGCGCGCGCGGCGACGCGGTCGGCGGTGAAGTGGTCGTCGGCCGTGATCGTGACGACGGCGTCGCCGCGGAAGATGAGCAGCTGCCCGTAGGCGCCGTGCAGCCGCCAGGCGTCGCCCGGGCCGTCCCATCCCGCGAGGGCGTAGCGCCGGTACTGCGGCTCCGGGCCGTCTCCGCGGTCGAACCAGTCGTCGTGCATGGCGTCGATCCATCCCGGCGAGACGAGGGCGCGCCCATCCCACACCCCGCGGTCGCGGATGAGCAGGCCGAGCCGCGAGAGCTCGTCGGCGTCGAGGTGCAGGCCGCCGCCGGCGACGATGTGGCCGTTCGGGCAGCGGTCCCACGGGGGTGCGGCGATGCCGAGCGGGGCAAAGAGTCGCGGCTCGAGCCATTCCGCGACGTCGCCGACGACCGTGGCGAGCGCGCGCATCGCGGTGTAGGTGCTCGCGTTGGCGTACTGGAACGCGCGGCCCCGCGTCGGCCGGCTGAGGAACTCGACGGCGAGGTCGGGCCAGTCCGTCATGAGCGTCTCGGACCAGGGGAGGTCGATGCCGCTCGTCATGCCCAGGAGATGGCGGGTCGTGACGTCGGAGTCGTCTCGCGCGAACGGCAGGTACGTCGCCACGGGGGCGTCGACGTCGAAGAGCCCTTCGTCCGAGGCCATGCCCGCCGCCATGACGCAGACGCCCTTCGCGACCGAGTGGATGTCGCGGCGCACATCGTCGCTCCAGCGGTGCTCTGCGGTGTCGTCGCCGATGCGCACGTGCGCGCTGTGGGCGACGAATCCCTCCTCGTCGCTGGCGCGGACGATGCGGTCGAGGACGGTCTGCGCGCGGGTCACGCGCTCCAGTCTCCCAGGCCGTCGCTGCGGTGTGGCGGTCGCTGCGGTGTGGCGGGGTGGCGGGTTGCCGGGGCGGGGTGGCGGTCGCTGCGGCGAGTTGGCGGGGTGCCGGGGTGCCGCGGTGGTGCCGCGCCGCGCCGCCGCGCCGGCGCGCCGTGCCGCGCCGCCGGGCTTCGCCAGTGCGGATGTGGGGCTCGTGCCGCTTCGTCAGTGCGGATGTGCGGGTGTGAGCGCTCTCACGTTGACATCCGCACTGGCGAAGCCAGGCGACGAGGACAGGGTGCGTGCGGGAGCGTGTTTCGGCCGACATCCGCACTGGCGAAGCGCCCTACGCCAGCGACTGCGCGCCGATGACCGACAGCAGGCGGAGCTTCTCGGCGCTCTCCGACCCGGGCGTCGCGGTGTAGACGAGCAGGAGGTGTGACTGCTCGGGGTCGACGAGGCGCTGGCACTGGAGCTCGAGCGCGCCGACCTCGGGGTGCACGAACCGCTTGACATCGCGCGGGCGGATGCCGATCTCGTGCCGCTCCCACACCTCGCGGAACTCGGCGCTCTCGGCGAGCAGCAGGTCGGCGTACCGTGCCGCCCGCGATGACGGACCGCGCAGGGCCGCCATCTCGCGCAGGCCCGACGCGTACATGCGCGAGAGGAAGTCGTGCTCCTCCGGGGCGTAGAGCGCGCGGCCCTCCGGGGCGGCGAACCAGCGGTAGCCGATGCTGCGGAAGGGCCCCGCGTGCGCGGTGAGGTCGCCCGTCAGCGCGACGCCCGTCGGTGTCTGCCGAAGCGTCTCGCCGAGTTCGGTGACGATCTCCGCGGGAGTGTCGGTCAGCCGATCGAGGATGCGCACGAGGCCCGGGCTGACGTGCTCGCTCGAGCCGCCGCGTTCCGGCGCCTGCTGGCCGGCGAGGCGGAAGAGGTGGTCGCGCTCGTCGAGCGTGAGCCGCAGCCCCTGCGCGATCGCCGCGAGCATCGACGGGGATGGCTGCGGCCCCCGCTCCTGCTCGAGCCGCGCGTAGTAGTCGGCCGACATGTGGCAGAGCGCGGCGACCTCCTCGCGGCGCAGCCCGCTCGTGCGACGCCGTGGGCCGCGGGTCAGGCCGACGTCCTCCGGCTGCAGCGCCTCGCGCCGGATGCGGAGGAACTCCGCCAGCGCGCCGCGGTCGATCGTCGTCATGCCCCCATCTCACACGAGCCGGCGGCGTCGTGCCACGGATCGGGAGTCCCTGGATGAGAGGCGGCCATCCGGCGAAGCTCGACGGAGACACGAAAGCCGAGCAGAGGAGAACGCCATGACACGCCGACCGATCGACATCACCGTGCCCGACCTGACCGGCCGCCGCGCCGTCGTCACGGGCGCGAGCGACGGGATGGGCCTGCGCATCGCCGAGCGCCTCGCGGCGGCGGGAGCCGAGGTCGTCATGCCCGTGCGTAACCTGGCGAAGGGCGAGGCCGCGACCGCGGCCATCCGCTCGCGCCACCCCGAGGCGCGCGTGTCGCTGCGCACGCTCGACCTGTCGTCGCTCGCGTCGGTCGCGGGGCTCGGAGAGGCGCTGCGTGCGGAGGGCGACCCCGTGCACATCCTCGTGAACAACGCGGGCGTCATGACGCCCCCGAGCCGGCAGACGACGACGGACGGTTTCGAGCTGCAGTTCGGCACGAACCACCTCGGGCACGTCGCGCTCGTTGCGCACCTGCTTCCGCTGCTGAAGGACGGCCGGGGCCACGTCACGTCGCAGGTGAGCGTCGCGGCGCGTCGCGGCGCGATCAACTGGGACGACCTCCAGTGGGAACGGTCGTACGACGGCCAGCGGGCCTACTCGCAGTCGAAGATCGCCCTGGGTCTCTTCGGGCTCGAGCTCGATCGCCGCAGCCGCGCGGCCGGATGGGGCATCACGAGCAACCTGTCGCACCCCGGCGTCGCGCCGACGAACCTCCTCGCGGCGCGCCCCGAGATCGGGCGCAGCGGTGACACCGTCGGCGTGCGGGTGATCCGCGCGCTGTCGGCCAGGGGCATCCTGCTCGGCACCGTCGAGAGTGCAGGGCTGCCGGCGCTTCTCGCGGCGACATCGCGCGGCGAGTTCTACGGCCCGAGCGGCCCCGGGCACCTGGGCGGGGCTCCCGCCGAGCAGGAGCTCTACCCTCCGCTCCGCAGCGAGAGCGAGGCCGCCCGCGTCTGGGATGTCTCGGCGCAGCTCGCCGACGTCTCGTTCGACTGAGGTCGCCTCGTCGGGGTGGTCGTTCCCTCCTCGGGGTGGCGGTTTCCGTCCTGAAATGGCCGTTACGGCCCGGGTAGTGCGACCTGAGGGAGGGAAGCGCTCCTCGGGGTGGCGGTTTCCGTCCTGAAGTGGCCGTTACGGGCCGGGAACTGCGACCTGGGCGAGGGAGGCCCTCCTCGGGGTGGCGGTTTCCGTCCTGAAATGGCTGTTTGGGGCCGGGAACTGCGACCTGGGTGGGCTCCCCCTCCCCGGGGTGGCAGTTTCCGTCCTGAAGTGGCCGTTACCGGCCGGGAACTGCGACCTGAGGGAGGGAGGCTCTCCTCGGGGTGGCGGTTTCCGTCCTGAAGTGGCCGTTACGGGCCGGGAACTGCGACCTGGGCGAGAGGTCGTCCCCGACCCTGGCGGCAACGCACCGGACTCAGCGGCCGAAGAGGTCGCCGAGGCCGAAGTCCGACGCGATGTCTCCGAAGCCCTGGGTGAACTCGCCGGCCTCCGACGCGAGGCCGCTCGCGCTCTCGGCGAGGCCGCCGGCACCCTCCGCGATCGACGACACGTCGACGCCCTCCGCGAGCGCCTCGAAGTCGACGCCCGCGCCGAGGGCGCTGCCGATGATCTCGGAGCCGATGCTCGTGAGGATGGCCCCGCCCGCGACAGCCGCGAGCACGCCTCCGACCGCGGCTCCGCCGGCGAGCAGACCGCCCGCTGCTCCGACGCCGCGCGTGCGGGCCAGCAGCCCGCGCAGCCTTCCGGGCTGAGCCGCCTCGGTACGGGCGGCGACGCGGGCGAGCTCGGGAGCGTCGTACGAGCGCGGCTGCTCGTAGGGCGGCAGCTCGGTGCGCATCCGCTCGGCGATCTGCGCGCGCTGCTCGGGCGAGAGACGCGCGAACGCGTCGCGGTGCACCTGCTCGATCTGGTCGGGGCGCGCCGTCTGCAGGAGGTAGTCGTAGCGGGCGATCGCGGCGCGGTCCTCTGCGGAGCCGGTCGCGGCGCCCAACGGATGTCCGTTGGCGCCCGACGGATGTCCGTTGGAGCCCGACGGATGGCCGTTCGCCGGCGGCGGGGTGAGCCCCGTCGACCGCGGCGCGGGCTGGGCGTACCCCTGCTGTGCAGAGCCCTGCCGCCCGCTCGTGCGCTGGTCGTCGCCGAGGAGCGACTCGACGGCGCCGCGCGCCTTGGTCATCCAGTCGCTCTGCGACGAGCCGCGCGACGACGAGGAGGGCGACGACGAGTCCATCGCCTTCTTCGCGAGGTTGATGATCGACTTGAGCTTGCCCATGGTGGCACCCTTCGGAAGGGTCGGCGAGGCCGACGGTTCCAAAGTCTCCTTCACCCCGAATCGGAGCCGGCGGCCCGGAACTCGATGACGAGTCCGTATTGACGGGCCGACCGCTGCGGAAGTACTCCCTCTGTGCGCCCGAATCTAGCGGCGGAGTCTATGCGCGAGCCGAGAGCGGATGGCCGCCCCCGGCCCGCGCAGCCACGGCTGGTTCAGCGGGAGATCTTCATCGTCGACCACTCGAAGCCGCCGATGTAGTCGTCGCCGAAGAGGTTCCAGAGGTAGTAGCAGCCCTGGATGTCGGTGACCTGGCGGCCTGCCGCGCGCGCCGCGGTCATCTGGGACTGCAGGCGTTCGGCGCACTGGTTCACCGTCGCTCCCGACACCTGGGTGAATCCCGTCGCGGCGGAGGCGGCGGGGGCGACGGCGACACCGCCCCCGAGAAGGAGCAGGGTGGCGGCGGCGACGGAGCCGATCCTCGTTCCGGTCTTCATCTTCTCGTCTCCCTTCGGCGGCAGATCTTGCCGCGTGGGTTCGACGCTAGGCCGGTCATCCCGGCGACGTGAACGGGTTGAGGTGCCCACGCCGATGTGGCAGGGGTCGACCGCGCTCGCGTTCGCCGCGACCGTCCCCTATCGGACGAGCAGCGAGAAGAGGGCGGCGCCGCCGCCCGTCGCGATGAGCGCGATGAGCGCCACCCACGCCGTGATGCGCACGCGCTGGGCGCGACGGCTCGAGTAGATCTCGAGGTCGTCGTCGTCCGAGGCGGTCATCAGGCGACGGGCTCCGCGATCGTCGCGCCGAAGCGGGCGGGGAGCGTCGAGGTCGACAGCTCGCGCAGCTCCGAGACGGGGATCGTGAAGACGTCCTGCACCTCGAGGGCCGGCTCGGTGTCGGTGACGCCGATGCGGGCGACCGTGTAGCCGCGCCCCTCGCAGAGGCCGCGGAACTTCACGTCCTCCTCGCGCGGCACGGTGACGAGCACGCGGCCGGTCGACTCGCTGAAGAGGGCCGTCGCGGCGTCGACGCCGTCGCGCTCGATGATCTCCGACAGCCACACGCGGGCGCCGACGCCGAAGCGCAGCACGCCCTCGGCGAGGGCCTGGCCGAGGCCGCCCTCCGACAGGTCGTGGGCCGACGAGATGAGCCACTCGTCGCGGGCGGCGGCGATGAGGCCGGCGAGGCGCTTCTCGCCCTCGAGGTCGACCGCCGGGGGGCGGCCGCCGAGGTGGCTGTGCACGACCTCGGCCCATGCGGAGCCCGAGAGCTCCTCCTTCGTGACGCCGAGGAGGTAGATGTTCTCGCCCGCATCCTGCCATCCGCTCGGGATGCGGCGCGCGACGTCGTCGACGATGCCCAGCACGCCCACGACGGGGGTCGGGTGGATGGGGGTGTCGCCGGTCTGGTTGTAGAACGAGACGTTGCCGCCCGTCACGGGCACGCCGAGCGCGAGGCAGGCATCCGACAGGCCGTCGACGGCCTGCGAGAACTGCCACATGACCTCGGGGTTCTCGGGGCTGCCGAAGTTCAGGCAGTCGGTGACGGCGGTCGGCGTCGCGCCCGTGACGGCGACGTTGCGGTACGCCTCGGCGAGGGCGAGCTGCGCTCCCGCGTACGGGTCGAGCTGGCAGTAGCGGCCGTTGGCGTCGGTGGCGATCGAGAAGCCGAGGCCCGACTCCTCGTCGACGCGGATCATGCCGGCGTCGTCGGGGAAGGACAGGGCCGTGTTGCCGAGCACGTAGTAGTCGTACTGGTTGGTGATCCACGAGGTGTCGGCGAGGTTGGGGCTCGCGACGAGCTGCGTGAACTGCTCGCGGATGGCCGCGGGCTCGGTCGGGCGGGGGAGGGCCTCCGCGGCGTCGGCCTGGAGGGCGTCGATCCACGTCGGGTAGGCGACAGGGCGCTCGTAGACGGGGCCGTCGACCGCGACGGTCGAGGGGTCGACGTCGACGATGGTCTCGCCGTCCCACGTGATGACGAGTCGGCCGTCCCCCGTGACCTCGCCGAGGACGCTCGTCTCGACATCCCACTTGGTGGTGACGGCGAGGAACGCGTCGAGCTTCTCGGGCGCGACGATCGCCATCATGCGCTCCTGCGACTCGCTCATGAGGATCTCCTCGGCGGTGAGCGAGGGGTCGCGCAGCAGGACGTTCGTCAGCTCGACCTTCATGCCCGATCCGCCGTTGGCGGCGAGCTCGCTCGTCGCGCACGAGATGCCGGCGGCCCCGAGATCCTGGATGGCCTCGACGAGGTCGCCCGAGTACAGCTCGAGGCAGCACTCGATGAGCACCTTCTCGGCGAAGGGGTCGCCCACCTGCACGGCGGGGCGCTTGGTGGGGCCGCCGTCGGCGAAGGTGTCGGAGGCGAGGATGGAGGCGCCGCCGATTCCGTCGCCGCCCGTGCGGGCGCCGAAGAGCACGACCTTGTTGCCGGGGCCGGTGGCGTTGGCGAGGCGGATGTCCTCATGGCGCAGCACGCCGACGGCGAGCGCGTTGACGAGGGGGTTGGCCTGGTAGACGGAGTCGAACACCGTCTCCCCGCCGATGTTCGGCAGCCCCAGGCAGTTGCCGTAGGAGGAGATGCCGGAGACGACGCCGTGCACGACGCGAGCCGTGTCGGGGTGGTCGATGGCGCCGAAGCGCAGCTGGTCCATGACGGCGACGGGGCGCGCGCCCATGGAGATGATGTCGCGGACGATGCCGCCGACGCCCGTCGCCGCACCCTGGAAGGGCTCGATGTACGAGGGGTGGTTGTGCGACTCGACCTTGAAGGTGACGGCCCAGCCCTCGCCGACGTCGACGACGCCCGCGTTCTGGCCCATGCCGACCATGAGGCGCTCGCGCATCTCGTCGGACACCTTCTGGCCGAAGCGCTTGAGGTAGATCTTCGAGCTCTTGTAGGAGCAGTGCTCGCTCCACATCACGGAGTACATGGCGAGCTCGCCCGACGTCGGGCGACGGCCGAGGATGGCCTTGATCTGCTCGTACTCGTCGGGCTTCAGACCCAGCGCGGCGTACGGCTGCTCCTTCTCGGGCGTGGCCACGGCGTTCTCGACGGTGTCGGCGACGTGGGCGTGCGGGGCAGCGGATGATGCGGGCGTGGTCACGCGGAAGCTCCTGAGGGGCGAGGGGGAGCGGACGAGGAGAGTCTACCGGGCGCGCGGTGGCGGGGCTGAGGGGGCGGGCGGCGCCGAGCTCCGACGCCCGCCTGCTACGTTCGCCCCATGCCCACCGCCGCCACCCTCGAGGCTCTGCGCGCCTTCGTGCGCGAGCGCGATTGGGCGCAGTTCCACACCCCCGAGAACCTCGCGAAGAGCATCTCGATCGAGGCGGCCGAGCTGCTCGAGTGCTTCCAGTGGGATGCCGACGGCGACCCCGCAAGCGTCCGCGACGAGCTCGCCGACGTCCTGACCTACTGCCTCCTCCTCGCCGACCGTCTCGGGCTGGATGCCGATGCGATCGTGCTCGACAAGCTCGCGAAGACGCGGGAGAAGTACCCCGTCGACCGGGCGAAGGGGCGGAGCGCGAAGTATGACGCCCTCTAGGATCGAGCGCCTGCCGTTCGAGCAGCGCGAGATCCGCGAGTGGTCGCGCCGCGACAGTGCGCACACCGACTGGCCCGTCGTCTACGTGCTCGACGGTGACCGCCGTCAGGCGAAGCCGGCGGTCTACGTCGGCGAGACGCTCAACGCCGCCGCCCGCATGCGCCAGCACCTCGCGAACGCGACGAAGCGCGCGGCCGGGCTCGAGACCATCCGGGTCGTCGTGGACGACCGCTTCAACAAGTCGGTGTGCCTCGACCTCGAAGCGCACCTCATCCGCTGGCTCGCGGGAGACGGCCGATTCACCGTGCTCAACGGCAACGAGGGCATCACCGACGCGTCGTACTACGACCGCGACGTGTACCGCGAGTCCTTCCGTGACGTCTTCGAGCAGCTGCGCGCCGACGGCGTCTTCGAGCGGACCATCCCGCAGATCGAGAACCGCGACCTGTTCAAGCTGTCGCCGTTCAAGGCGCTCACGAACGATCAGGCGGCCGCGGTCGACGACATCCTCGAGGGGCTCTTCGCCGACCTCGCGACCGGCGCCGAGTCGACGGCGATCGTGCAGGGCCACCCCGGAACCGGCAAGACGATCGTCGCGATCTTCCTCATGAAGCTGCTCGCCGACATCCGGGACCACGACGAGAACGACGAGGTGCAGCCCGACTCGATCTTCGCCGACCTCTTTGTCCCCGAGCATCGCGCGCTCCTGCAGGGCTTCCGGATGGCCCTGGTCGTGCCGCAGCAATCGCTGCGGCTGTCGATCCGGCGCGTCTTCCAGAAGACGCCGAAGCTGCACCCGTCGATGGTCGTCTCACCGTGGGATGTCGGCAAGTCCGAGGAACCCTACGACCTGCTCGTCGTCGACGAGACCCACCGGCTCACCCAGCGTGCCAATCAGTCGTCGGGCGTGCTCAACCGCGACTTCGCCCGCATCAATGAGCGGCTGTTCGGCGCCGACGACCTGTCGAAGACCCAGCTCGACTGGATCACCGCACGCTCTGCTCACCGCGTGCTCCTCGTAGACGGCGAGCAGAGCGTGCGCCCCGCCGACCTGCCCGCGACGACGCTCGCGACGGAGGTACGCGCCGCCGCCGCACTCGGCCGCCGGTACCCCCTCCTCACTCAGATGCGCGTGCGGGCCGGAGCGGACTACGTCGACGCGATCCGCCGGATGCTGCGGGGGGAGGATGGCGCGCGCCTGACAGCGGACGCGGTCGGGGAGTACGAACTCCGGTTCTTCGACGACCTCGGTGAGATGCGCGAGGCCATCCGGCGTCGCGACGCCGAGCACGGGCTGGCCCGCCTCGTCGCGGGATACGCCTGGGACTGGCGCAGCCGCCGCGATCCTGCCGCGCACGACATCGAGCTCGACGGCGTGGCGCTCCGGTGGAACAGCACCGACAAGGACTGGATCAACGCGCCCGGCTCCCTCGACGAGGTCGGCTCCATCCACACGGTGCAGGGCTACGACCTCAACTACGCCGGCGTGATCATCGGGCCCGACCTCCGTCTCGACCCGGCGAGCGGGCGGCTGCGCGTCGACCGCGACGCGTATCGCGACAAGAAGGGCAAGGAGAACAACCCCGCCCTCGGCATCGTCTACAGCGACGACGACCTGTTGCAGTACATCCGCAACATCTACGGCGTGCTCCTCACCCGCGGCATCCGCGGGACCTTCGTCTACGTCTGCGATCCCGCCCTGCGGGAGTGGATGCGGGAGCGGCTGACACCGTGAGACCGGCGCCTTTCGCCGTGGCGGAGCCCGCGGGTGAGGCCGCCGCGCACCAGTGCGGGTGAGAGAGCGGACCATATCGACGATATTCCCCTTCCGCCCCTGTCCCGTGCAGGCGCGGACCTCCTTGTTATGGCGCTATATCGGGAGCGGTGAGCGTCCTCGTGCGATGTCGGAGGCCAGCATCCAGACGCCGATTGCGCCCCCACCTCCCTAGCTTCGCGATGGGTACGCCCGCGCGTCAGTGCGGACGGAGAAGAAGAGGGGTGCACATGGCTGTCTTTCGCAACAGGTCATCGCAGCGGATGAAGCGGCTCGTCTGCGCGCTGTCTGCGGGCGCGCTCGCCGCGGGCGGGCTGACGGCGACGCTCGCCGTCGCGCCGGCGGTCGCCGCGGCCGGCGACGGCGCTCTCACCGTCGAGGTCAACCGCGACTTCTCCGGAGACGGCGTCTACGACGCCGGAGAGGACCCCGGTCAGGCCGGGGTGTCGGTCACGGTGACCGACGGCTCCACGACGGAGACGGCCACGACCGACTCCGCGGGCCGCGCCGTGTTCGATCTCAGCGGGTTCGCCGAGTCGCGCTTCCGCGTCGACGTCGAGGTGCTCGATCCCGCTCTCGACCACCTCCAACTGGCGCCGGCCGCCACGACCGGGACGCCGAACGCGTTCCGGAGCGGCACGACCTTCGTCGACGGCTCGACCCAGACCATCCACGTCGGCGTCTGGAACCCCGACACCTACGCCCCCGAGAACCCCCTCGTCGCGGTCGCCCAGCAGGTCGATCGTGCCGCCGCGGGCACCACGCGCTCGATCATGGTCACGGAGTGGGACAACCGCGGGCCCTACGACATGAGCACCGCCAACAACACGACGGGGATCGACCAGATCGCCACGCAGGCGGAGACGGGGTCGGTCTTCAGCCTCGCGTGGGACTACCGGCGCGACGCCCTCTTCAGCGGCGCCTACGCCAAGGCGCACACGCTCTACGGCCCGGGTGGAAGCGGCGGCATCTACCGCACGAACACCGCGGCCGGCGGGACGTCGGGGAACACGGAGCTGTGGGCGACCGTCCCCGATGCCGGTGACTCCGTACACCAGACCGTGACGGGCCGGGACGACGCGTTCTTCCTCGCCAACGGCACCGAGGGCATCGGCGGTCTCGCGCTCTCCGAAGACGGCGCGACCCTCTACGCCGTGAACCTCAATGACAAGCGCGTCTACTCGTACGACGCGGCCGCGTCCGCCCCGGCGACGCCGCTCGGCTCGGTGGAGATCGGCGACCCCGGGTGCGTCGGCGGCGACTGGCGCCCCTTCGCCCTTACCTTCCGCGACGGCGACCTCTACGCCGGCGGCATCTGCGACGCCTCCGTGAGCCTCGAGCGCGCGGATCTCGCCGTGCACATCCTCAAGCTGGAGGGCTCGTCCTTCGAGACGGTCTACTCGCACGGCCTCGACTTCGCGCGCGGCAGCCAGGAGTACGCCGACCCCGCCGGGAACCTCACCGACCCCGATGTCTCGACGCACTGGAACCCGTGGCGCGACACGTACGACGCCGACATCGCCGCGGCGTTCAACTCCATCCCGCTGTACCCGATGCCGCTCCTCACGACGTTCGCGTTCGAGAACGACGGGTCGATCGTCCTCGGGTTCCGCGACCGCAAGCCCGACGCGATCGTGCGCAACGGCTTCGGCCCGGACGGGACGTCTCCGACCATCGGGCACGTCGCGGGCGGCGACCTGAATAAGGTGTGCCTGACCGACGGCGTCTTCGAATGGGAGGGCACCGGATCGTGCGCCGACAACCACACCTCCGCCAACTCCGGCGGTGAGCCCGAGGACCGGGTGGAGTTCTTCCCGGGCGAGTTCATGCTCGGCTCGACCCGCTACGGCCCCACGACGGTCAAGCACACGGAGAACGCCCTCGGCGCCGTGCTGATCAGCCCGCGTGAGGCGGATGTCCTCGGGACGACGATGAACCCCACCCAGCTCTACAACACGAACGGTCTGGGCTGGTACGACCGCACCTCCGGCGAGGGACCCGGCAACGACTGGGAGGACCGCGCCCTGCTGGTCGCGGGCAACACCGCCGTGAACTTCGGCAAGGGCAACGGCCTCGGGAGCGTCAGCCTGCTCGCGGCGCAGGCCCCCATCCAGATCGGCAACTACGTCTGGTTCGATGCCGATCACGATGGCGAGCAGGATCCCGCCGAGAACGAGCCCCCCGTGCCCGGAGCGATCGTCCGTCTCATCGGCGCGGATGGCACGACGGTGCTGGCCGAGACGGTCACGGATGAGAACGGCGAGTACTACTTCGGCGGCGAGGGGGGATATCCGCTCGAACCGGGAGTCGAGTACATCATCGAGTTCGACCTCACCGACGTGGACCCCTCGCTCCTGCCGGGCTCACCGTCGGCGGACCAGCTCGAGTTCACGCTCGCGCAGGATGGCGGAGCGGGAGACGTGCACGACTCCAACCCGTCGCCCACCGACAACCCGCTGATCGGCCGCACCACCGTGATCGCGCCGCAGCCCGGAGGCGTCGACCACACGATCGACGCCGGCATCTGGGCGGATGTCCCGAACCCGGCGATCGACATCGTCAAGTTCGACGGGCGCGCATCGGCACCTGAGGAGCCCGTCGACGGCCCCGATGCCGTCGACGGCGAGTACGGCGGACCGACGCCCGGCCAGTGGCCGGCCGACGTCGACGCCGACACGGAGGATGAGGCCGTCGAGTACGAGCTCGATGGCGAGACCACCGGCCCGCAGCCGGTCGGATTCATCGTCACGAACACAGGCGACGTCGCGCTCACCGACGTGACCGTCGCTGACCTCACGGTCGAGGGGCCCGCGCTGACCGATGTCACGTGCGACTTCTCGCCGCTCGGCGGTCCGGGATCGGGCCTGACCTGGGCCGGCCCGTTCGCGCCCGGCGACTCGTTCGCGTGCACAGGTCAGGTCGAGCTCGCACCCGAGGAGATCCACCACGACATCGCCTCGGTCACCGGTCAGCCCGTCGACTCCGAGGGAGAGCCCATCGGCGAGCAGATCGGTGACGAGGACCCCTACTGGGCGGTAGCACCCGAGATCGTGGTGACGCCGACGCCGACGCCGACGCCGACGCCGACCGTGGAGCCGACGGAGACGCCGACGCCGACGCCGACCGTGGAGCCGACGGAGACGCCGGAGCCGACGCCGACGCCGACCGTGGAGCCGACGGAGACGCCGACGCCGGAGCCGACGCCGACGCCGACCGTGGAGCCGACGGAGACTCCCACGCCGGAGCCGACCGTGGAGCCGACGCCGACCGTGGAGCCGACCCCGACGGCCGAGCCCACTCCGACTCCGGAGCCGACGCCGACGGTTCAGCCCACGCCGGAGCCGACGGTTCCGACGACGCCGACCCCGACGGAGACCCCGGCCCCCGAGCCCACGGCGAGCCCGGAGCCCACGCCGACCGACACGGCGCAGCCGCAGCCGACGGACTCGGCCGAGCCCATCCCATCCGCGCCGGCGCAGCCGACGCCGGGACCGACGGCGCCGACTCCGCAGGGGCTCTCGCCGACGGGTGGCGACCTCGCGCTCCCGCTCGGGGCGCTGGCCGCGATGCTGGTGCTCGCGGGAGCCGCGGTGTTCTTCGTCCGACGCCGCGCGCAGAGCTGACGCCGACACGATGACGACGACCCCGCCGGATGGCAGTCCGGCGGGGTCGTCGTCTGCGTTGCGCCGCCCGTCATCTCAACGTTCTGGTAACGACCGTGATGTACCGTGACATGAGCGCACGGCGGTTCGCGTGCGCGCGTGATCCCGGTGAAGGAGACCAGCAGTGGCAGAGGCAGCGCCCGCCCGCAAGGTGCAGTTCACCGTGCCGCCCGCCGATGTCACGGTGAACGAGTGGCTCGACTTCCAGTACTCGCCCTCGGAGTCGCTCCGCCGGCTCATCCGCGAGGCCGTCGCCCGCGAAGGCTTCGTCGACGTCGCGAACCGTCCCGTCCGCCCGCCCCGGAACCCCGTCTACGTCGCGCAGGACTTCCCGCCGGACAACGCGCTCACCGCCCCGCCCGTCTACGACGACGAGCCGGAACCCGAGCGTGAGCGTGAGCCGGAGCCGGAGCCCACGGCGACGCGCCGTTCGTCGACGCGGTCCGCTCAGACGAAGCCCGCAGCATCCCCGTCGAAGTCCTCGTCCTCGAAGCCGTCGTCTCCGAAGGCGACGCCGGCGAAGCCGAAGGCCGCAGCGCCATCCGCCGACGCGACATCGGCGTCGGCGACGATCGACGACATCCTCGGTCTCTGACCATCCTGGAAACCCCCCTCGACACGAAACGAAAGGCTCCCTATGAGCTCGGACACCATCCACCTCACCGGCGGCATCGATGTCGGCAACGGCTACGTCAAGGGCATGATCCTCAACACCGACACGGATGTGCGGGACCGGATCGACCTGCCCAGCGCGATCGTCGCCACGCCGCGCCAGTCGCCCAAGGTGCCGATCGAGGACGACGAGGCCGTCCAGGTGATGGACGACGCCGAGCAGGACTTCTACAACCGCCTCGACGCCTCCCTGTCGTCGCCGCTCGTGTCCGACAGCGACCGTCGCATCTTCGGCCGCTCGGCGCTCAGCGTGCGCGGATCGGTGTTCAGCGAGTTCGAGGTGCACGACGGCCACGCGAGCAAGGCCGACCAGCAGCTCAGCAAGATCCTCGTACTCGGCGTCTTCGCCGCCAAGGCGCTCCGCGACTACGTGCGCGAGCACGGCTCCCTCCCCGACCACGAGCTGCGCGTGGAGGTCCGCGCCGGCCTCGCCCTCCCGATCAGCGAGTTCGTCGGCCGCCGCTACGGCTACGCGAGCGAGTACATCGGCTCGCAGGGCTCGGCCGTGCACCTCGTCACGATCAAGAACTTCAACACCCCCGTCAGCGTGCGCCTCGAGTTCGTCGACGTGCAGGTCGTCGCCGAGGGTGCATCCGCGCAGTACGCGATCACCGAGAAGGGCGAGCCGCTCGCGAACGCGCTGCTCACCGACCTCCGATCGCGCGAGCAGGGCATCCTCCCCGACATCACGGGCGCCGACCTCGTCGCGGCCCAGAACACCGTCGGCGTGGACGTGGGCGAGGGCACCGTCAACTTCCCCGTCTTCACGGCCGGTCGGTTCAACGCCGAGGCCGCCTCGACGCTCGACATGGGCTACGGCACCATCCTCGAGAACGCCCTCGACCGCCAGGACGAGGCCGACCTGCGCTTCACGAGCCGCAAGCAGCTCGCCGACTTCCTGCAGACGAAGCCGACGGCGCTTCAGCGCGGTCGTCACCAGCGCGCGCACCGCCTCGTCGAGCCCGACGTCAAGCACCTCGTCGAGCAGATCCGCCGCGCGTTCGACGAGACGCTCAGCCAGTCGGGCGAGTCGACCGAGGTCGTCTACGTCTACGGCGGCGGCTCCGGCCCGATCAAGGACGAGCTCTACCCCGAGCTCATCAAGACTGCGGGCGACGTGCCCGTGCTCTACCTCGACGCCCGCTACTCGCGGCACCTCAACCGCGAGGGGCTCTTCCTCGCGGCCCGCGCGGCGGAGGAAGCCGCGAAGAACGCGGAGAGCGACGACACGTCGAGCCGCAAGTCGCGCAAGCGCGCGAGCGTCTGACACCCGCGTCGCTGATCGACCGTCGGCCCCCGGATCATCGATCCGGGGGCCGACGGCGTCGGGGGCGGCGTGTCGTCGCGCTCGCTCGCTCAACGGCCGGAGGGGGACGGCTCGCGGCTGAGCCACCTCCCGAGCACGTCATCCGCCTCGTCCGGGTCCCCGCCCGCCCACGCCACGTGGCCATCCGGCCGCAGCAGGACGGCGGGCGCGTCGATCCTGACGGATGGATCGGCGACGAGGTCGACGTCGGGCCATCCGGCTGTCGTGAGCCCCGCCGAGCGATCGAGCAGCAGCCAGCGGCCCGCGTGCATCCGCTCGTAGAGCCGGCCGCGCGACAGCGGGAGGTCGCGCAGGCGGCGCCCGACGAGCGGATCGTCGGATCCGAGGTCGTAGCGGATGCCGATCGAGGTCACGCGCTCGGCGAGCAGCCGGCTGACGTCGTCGAACGCCATCAGCTCGGCGAACAGCCGCCGCACCGCCTGAGGCCCCGGCTCGGGTGAGATGAGCACGCTCTGCGCGCGCGTGAGCGTCAGCACGTCCTCCGCGACCGGTCGCCGCTCGGCTCCGTAGGTGTCGAGGAGGCCGTCCGACGCGACGCCGCGGACGACCGCTGCGAGCTTCCAGCCGAGGTTGAACGCGTCCTGCATCCCGAGGTTCAGCCCCTGCCCGCCGAGGGGCGGATGGATGTGCGCGGCGTCTCCCGCGAGCAGCGCGCGCCCGACGCGGTAGCGCTCCACGAGCCGCGTCGCATCGGTGAACCGCGTGAGCGAGATCGGCGAGTGCGCGCCGAAGTCGGTTCCCGCGACCTCGCGGAGCCGCGCGCGGAACTCGTCGAACGACGGCGCGATCGAGCGGTCCTCGGCGACGGATGCCGCGGGCACGACCGCGCGGACGTGCCCGTCGGGCGTCGGCCCGATGCCGAACCCGCGCTGCGTCGTCCGCACCTTCTCCGAGATGCGGGCGACCTCGTCGGCCGGCGTCGTCACGTGGAGCTCGCCGAGCAGCCACTCCGTCGTCGCGGCGTCGCCCGGGAAGCCCACGTCCAGCGCGCGCCGCACGAAGCTGCGGCCGCCGTCGCAGCCGACGAGCCAGCCCGCATCGAGACGCGAGCCGTCGGACAGCGCGACGGCGACGCCATCCGCCCCCTGCTCGATGGCGACCGCCTCGACGCCGCGGCGGACGTCGGCACCGAGCTCGGCGGCGCGCTCCGCGAGCAGGCGGTCGGTGACGGGCTGCGGGATGCCGAGGATGAACCCGTGCGCCGTGTCGAGATCGATCGGCGAGCCCGGGATGCCGGCGAACGCCCCCGTGCCCGGATACCTCGTGCCCTGGGCGAGGAAGCGCTCGAGCAGGCCCCGCTGATCGAGGATCTCGCTGCTGCGCGCATGGAGGCCGAGCGATCGCACGAGACGGGTCGGCTCGGCATCGCGCTCGAGCACGACGACCCGCACGTCGTGGAGCCGCAGCTCGGCCGCCAGCATCATCCCGGTCGGCCCGCCGCCGACGATGATCACATCGAAGAGAGTCCCTGTCACGGCGGCCATTCTGCTCCCGGTCGGGGGCCTTGCCGCAAGCCCCGGGGCGGGCGCTAGCCTGGAGAGGGGGTCAGCCGCTGTGTGCGCTGACGACCTCGACGGCATGGTCGGAGGCCGACGCCGCCAGGCGGGCGTCGAACGTCGCGAGACGTGCACCGGTGCGGATGGCCGCGTCGAGCACGAAGGCATCGGGAAGCTTCAGCCCCGAGGCGGCCCGCAGTGCGGCCACGCGCAGCGGCCCCTCCTCGTCCAGATCGATGCGCACCACCTCCATCGCGGCGAGCAGAGCGAGCATGCGCTCCGACTGCCCCGTGCGCGCGGGTCCGACGAGGCACTCGGCGATCGTCACGGCGTGCATGCCGAAATCGTCCGTCTCGGTCTCGAGGAGGTCGGCTGCGCGCTGGTGAGAGGCGTCTCCGAGCGAGGCGTAGGCGATCACGACGCTCGCGTCGAGGACGATCACTCGGGCCAGTCCTCGCGCAGCTCAGTGAGGTAGCCGGTCGGGAAGGCGTCGCCGAGCGCGCCGCGGTGTGCTGCCATCGCCGCAGATCGGCGCGTGCGTCGTCCGTCGCCCTGCGCCTCGAGCTCCGCCGCGCGTTCGACGGCGAGCCGTGCGAGGAGCTCGCTGCGGGATGCCTCCGGCCAGCGGGCGCGCGCCGTCTCGAGGGCGCGCGCGACGGGTTCGGTGACGGTCACCTGCACGCGGGGGAGAGCGGTTGGCATGCGCTGAGTGTACCTCCGACACGATTGCGTGCACCACCTACTCCCGTGCGGCCCCCTCCTTCTTCCGGCCGAACCGCGCGATGAAGAAGAGGACGGTGCCGATGACGACGTAGGCGGCTGTCCCGAGCCAGACGATGCCGGTCTGCTGGGTGAGCAGCACGATGCTCGCGATGATCGCGAGCACGGGCACGATGCGGGGCACCGAGAAATGGCGGTGCGCGACGCGGTCCTTCTTGAGCACGAGCACGCTGACGTTCGCGGAGAGGAAGACGAGGAGGAGCAGGAGCACCGTCGTGGAGGCGAGGGTGCCGATATCGCCGACCATCGTGAGCGCCATCGTCGCACCCGCGACGACGAGGATCGACACCCACGGCGTGCGGCGCTTCGGCAGCACGCGGCCGAAGGCGCGCGGCAGCAGGCCCGACTCGGCGAGACCGTAGCCGACGCGGCTCGCCATCACCATGAACAGGAGCGCGCCGTTCGCGATCGCGACGAGCGCGATGAGGCTGAACAGCCATCCGGGCACGGCGAGTCCGCTCGCGGTGACGACCTCGAGCAGCGGGCCCGTCGAGGTCGCGAGCTCGGCGGGCGGCACGACGACGACCGCGCCGAGCGCGATGAGCAGGTAGATCACCGCCGCGGTCGCGATCGCGCCGAACAGGGCGCGCGGATACGAGCGCGACGGGTCCTTCACCTCCTCGGCCATGTTCGCCGCCGCCTCGAACCCGAGGAACGAGAAGAACGCGACGATCGACGCGGCGAACGCGCCTTCGAGAGGAGGCACATCCGGCGCGAACTCGAAGATGCGCGAGGGATCGCCCTCGCCTCGCCCGAACACGATCGCGGCGAGCACGATGACGATGACGAGACCCGTCACCTCGATGACCGACGCGACGAGGTTGGCGCCCAGAGACTCCTTCACCCCGCGCAGGTTGATGAGGGTGAGGATGGCGATGAACGCGAGCGCCACCGGGATCGGGGGCACATCCCACAGGGCGGCGAGGTAGTCGCCGGCGAAGGCGTTCGCGAGCGCCGCCGCGGTCGTGATGCCCGACGCCATCATGAGGAAGCCGACGAGGAACGACAGATAAGGGATGCCGAACGCGCGATCCACGTAGCGGGCCGCGCCGCCCGCGTGCGGGTATTTCGTGATGAGCTCGGCGTAGGTGCCCGCCGTCAGCAGCGCGACGACGAGCGCGATGACGAGCGGGAGCCAGATCACCCCGCCGACGTCGGTCGCCATCGTGCCGACGAGCGTGTAGATGCCGGCGCCGAGGGTGTCGCCGACGATGAACGCGAAGAGGAGCGGCGTGCCGAGGACGCGCTTGAGGCCCGGCCCGGCGGCGGTCTGCGGCGCTGCGAGATCGTTCGTCATCGCCCCACTCCACCGGCGGATGGCGGATTCGGGAATCCCCTGGCGCCTGGGCGGGATGTGTGTCAGGGGCGGATGGCGATGGCCAGGGCCCGGGTACCGCCGGCTCGGTTCGCCGCCCGTTCGCCGCCCGTTCACCCGGCTCGGCCAGCCTGCTCGAGGCCCTGTGCGCGGTCCCAGCCGCGCCGACCGATCGAGCCCGGAACCCGCCGGGCCGGGAAGGAACCCCCCATGTCCTCCGTCCTCCGCCCCCGCGCGCTCGCGTGCGCCGCCCTCGTGCCGCTGCTGGCCATCCCCGCTGTCGCGACGCCGGCGGCGGCCGCAGGCAAGCCGGGCGACGACCTCGTCGACCGCTCGGCGATCGAGCCGCGCACGGCTGCCTACGGCACGTACGTCGACACGTACCGGCAGAACACGACCGACTACGCGACACCCGAGACGAACCCGGCGATCGGCGTGCTCTCCGAGATGCTCGACTACTTCACGCCAGGGCTCAGCTGGAACGACGGCACGATCCTCAACGCGCAGCTCCACGGCGCGAACATCGACACGGTCGTCTCGATCACGCAGAACCGCACCGCCGAAGAGGCCGACGCCGCCTACCTCGCCGATCGCCGCCACCAGAGCTACTCGATCATCGCGGGCCTCGGCGACGACGCCGAGACGTTCGCCGACCTCGCGAACGCGGGCACGACCATCCCCGACGAGGTGCCCGCCGATGCGACGACGGTCGCGTACAGCGACGGCGGCAACGAGAACGGCGCCTGGGCCGACACGACGTCGGAGCTCGGCAGCGTCGTGCAGCTCGTCAACACGGTGCGCGGCAACTGGGCGACGTCGAACCGGGCCAAGGAGTACTACCAGTACATGCGCCCGTTCCGCTGGAGCGACGACGTGTCGATCGTCCCCGCCCTTCTGCCCGTGAAGAAGCCCGATACCCAGGCCCTGTCGGACGGCGGGTTCCCGAGCGGGCACACGAATGCCGCGTTCCTCGCGGGCATCGGGATGGCCGCGGCCGTTCCCGAGCATTACGACGACCTCATCCTGCAGGCCGCCGACCTCGGCTACAGCCGCGTCGAGGCCGGGATGCACTCGCCGCTCGACGTCATCGGCGGGCGCATCCTCGCCACCGCGATCGCGGCTGCGACGCTCGCAGACGACGAGAACGCCGCCCTCGTCGCCCAGGCGACGGCCGACGCCGACGCGCTGCTCGGGGCCGAGCGCGACCTCGACGCCGACCGCGACGCGTACCAGGAACGCCTCGCCGAATACCTCGCGCAGACGACGTTCGGATTCGAGCCCGTGGGCGACACGACGCTCGCTCCCGTCGTGCCCGAGGGGGCCGAGGCGCTGATCGAGGGCCGCTATCCCTACCTCTCCGACGAGCAGCTGCGCTGGGTGCTCTACTCGACCGAGCTCGAATCGGGGCTGCCGGTCGTCGACGATGCCGAGGGCTGGGGCCGCCTCAATCTCTTCGCGGCAGCGAACGGCTTCGGCGCCTTCGACCGCCACGTCGAGGTCTCCCTCGACGCGTCGGCCGACGGCTATGGCGCGCAGGATGTGTGGCGCAACGACATCGACGGCAACGGGTCGCTGACCCTGAAGGGCACGGGCTCGCTCACCCTCGCGGGCGAGAACGCGTTCACGGGCGGCGTGCGTGTGAAGGGCGGCGAGCTCGTCGCGACGACGGCCTCGGCTCTCGGCACGGCCGATGTCGAGTTGCAGGGCGGAACGCTCAGCGAGCAGGTCGACGGCACGCTCGAGATCGGCGCCGAGCTGTCGCTCAAGAAGGGCGCGACGCTCGAGCTGACCGTCGACGACGCGTCGGCCCCGGCCGTGACGGTCGAGGAGAAGGCCAAGCTGCGCGGTGCGCTCGCGGTCGACGTGTCGGCGCTCGTCGAGATCCCGGCGCGGCTGCCGCTCATCGAGGCGGCCAGCTTCCCGGGTGCGCTGCCCGCGCTCGAGGTTGCGGGGCTCGAGCCCGGCCAGACGGCGTCGCTGCGCGTGGACGGCGACGTGCTCACGCTCGTCGTCTCGGAGCGCAGCGGGCGCTGACAGGCTCGGCGGCTGAGGCACCGCGTGCGCTCTCGGCCGTCGGGCGGTGCACCGGCGGGCGGGTGGCTGGCGGCTGGGGGCTTGTCGGATGGGTGGGGCGGGTGTGCGCGTGTCGTGCGCAGGCGGCGACACCTGCCCCGCTGGTCCGATTCGCGGCACGGACGGGCGCGCAACCCCCGCTCGCGCGCGGCCGAGCGTCAGCGGGTCGGAACGCGTCCGCCGGATTCCCCGCGCTCCGCCGCCTTCGACCCGGTGCGCTCCGCTCCGGTGCGCTCCGAACCTGCCCGCTCCGCCGCGGGACGCCGCCGGCGCACCATTCGGAGCGCCCCGGCGACGAGCAGACCCTGGCCGATCGCGTATGCCGCCATGACGACGGGGTCGCTCCACGGCGGCAGTGCGTCGGGCAGGAAGAACCGCACGGCGAGCACCGAGTCGGTGAGCAGGAAGAACGCGCCGCCCACCGCCGCGACGGCGCCGCCGCGGGCAGACAGCACGGCCGTGCCGGCGAGCACGAGGCCGTACGCGGCGACCGCCGTCAGCATGCCGGCCGTGTAGGGGCCGAGCACGACCATCATGCCGATCCACCACGCGAAGTAGACGAGGGTCCACAGCGGGATCCGCCTGCCGCGGGTCGAGAAGAGCACGATGTAAGCGACATGCGCGGCGCCGAAGAACCCGAGCATGAGCGGCAGCTCGGGTACCCGTGAGAACACGACCCCGGCACCGTCGCCGAGCCACGAGAACGCGATCGCGGCCAGCAGGACGACCGTGACGAGCGCATCTCGCCGTGCGACGACCACGGGCACCGCCAGCAGCGGCATGAGCAGCAGCTTGGTCGCGGGTGCGAGCTGGCTGTCCAGCGCGAGCGCCGCGACGTGCACGACCGAGACGACGGCATAGGGCGCGAACGCCCAGGCGACCCTCCCCATAGGACGACCCTACGACGCGGTGACCCCTACCGCAGCGCCTCCCGCGCGAACAGGCGCATGTCGTCGGTCGCGGGCGAGTCCATCCGCACGCGCCATCCGAACAGGATGCCGAGCACGTCCTCCGTCTGCCCCGCGACGCTCGTGATGTCGGCCGGGCTGAAATCGCCGTCGGGGTGCCGCCATCCCACCATCTCGAGCCCGAACGCGATCGACCGCCACCGCTGCGCGGGCGGCGTGCCGTCGGCGAACGCGAGCAGCAGCAGCACGGCGGCGTCGACCTCGGCATCCTGCAGCCTGCGGTAGAGCCCTCGTGCCACGAGCCGCAGCACCCGGCGCGGATCGCCGACGGCCTTCTTCGCCTCCGCGCCCAGCCGCAGCCGCCCCTTCTGCGCCCTGACGATGCCCATCCGCGTCGCCGTCTGCCGGAGGTTCGCCATCGGCGGCGTGAGATCCTCGCGGTTGCCCTTCCCGATCCAGCCCTCCAGCCAGCCGAGCTCGGTCATCCCGTCGAGCACCATCTGCGGCGGCAGCCAACCCGCCGACGTCAGGTCGACGCCGTCGGTCCCGACCCGGTCGACGAGCCACGCGAACGGCCGCACGATGCGCGCCGCGGTCTCGGGTGACATCCCCGTCGGCGCGAGCACGCCCGTGCGGTGCAGGTGCTGTCGCAGCTCCATCCGCACGGGCGGCGGCAGCTCGCCCGCGTAGGCGACGAGCGGCGAGTCGAGCGCGACGTCGTCGGGCCCCCGCAGCGCGTCGACCGTCACGAGCCCCGACATGTCGGCGGGATGCGCCCCCGACCCGCCGGGGTTGAACAGCAGGTTCAGCTCCGACTGCACCCCGAGGGGATCGAACGCCGCGGGGTCCACGGGGCTCCACGGGCCCACGGTCTCTTCCACCCACTCGCGGATCGACGCGTGATCGGGATGGCCGGGGTCGGCGAGCGCGGCGCGGTTCGCGTCGTATCCGTGCGGACCGCCGCTGTCCTCCCACGGGGCGCGGTTCGCGCCGTCGCGCAGGAGCACGGGCGGATGGCCGGCGCCGGAGACCTCGCCCGGCACGATCTCGACACGGTGCTCCCACCCGTCCCCGAAGTCGTAGCGGTAGAGCAGCGGCGACTCCTCGATCGCCCCCGCGATCGTCCACGCGTCCTCATCCAGGACGTCGGGGTCGTCCTGCGTCGGACGCCCCCACCGCAGGGGCTCCCGGCCCGCACCCGTCTCCTCGCGCACCTCGTGCAGATGCGACTCGCGCCACCCCATGACGATCTGCAGGGCGCTGTGGAGATGCCCGACGCTCAACTGGCCGTCGATCTCGAACGTCCGCCACACCTCCGGCTCGACGTCGAGCAGGCTGACACGCAGGAGCAGACGCTCGTCGGGGTCCATGACCTCGATCGTACGGACCCCCGCCGACTCGGGCCGGAAACGCGGCACCGCTAGCGTGAGCCCATGCGCACCATCGTCGTCCCCGGGATCGGCGGCTCCGGCCCCGACCACTGGCAGAGCCACTGGGAGCGCTCGCGCCCCGACCTCGTCCGCTTCGCCCCGTCGTCGTGGGACGAGCCCGACCTCGACGACTGGCTGCTCGCGCTCGACCGCGCGTCGGACGGCAACGCCTCGCTCCTCATCGCCCACAGCCTCGGATGCCTCGCCGCCGTCGCGTGGGCACGGCGTCACCGCACGCTCGCGGCCGGGCTCCTCCTCGTCGCGCCGCCCGACCCGGAGGGCCCGGCGTTCCCCGACGCCGCCGCATCGTTCCGCGCCATCGATCTCGACGGCTCGCTGCAGACCCCCACGCTCGTCGTCGCGAGCACCGACGACCCGTACGCATCGCCCGCACGGTCGGCCTCGTTCGCCGCGGCGATCGGCGCCGGCTGGATCGACGTCGGCCCCCACGGGCACCTCAACGCGGAGAGCGGCCTCGGCGCATGGCCGCACGGTCGCGAGCTGCTGGAGGCGTTCGGCGCCGGGGCCCGGCTCCCGGGGTGACCTCAGCGCGCCGCCGTCAGCGCGCCGCCGCGAGGGCGTCGACGAGCGGGCGGGGGATCGCCCCCGGCGGCAGCGCCTCCACGAGGGCCCGCGCGTACCGCAGCTTGCGTCCGCCGATCGACCCCATGAAGCGGTGCAGCACCTCCTCCACGGGGCGTCGGCGGTGGAATGGCTGGCCGCGCAGAGCCCGCCATGCGGGCAGGTCGCCCTCCGCCGCGATCACGGCGAGCACGCCATCCGCGCCGAGCGCGCGGATGAGCTCGTCCTCCAGGTCGCGCTCGCACGCGGTCGCGGCGACCGGCGTCGTCGTCGCGCCCGCGAGTACCCGCGCGACGCGCGCCCGCTCGTCTCCGTCGAACAGCACGACGACCCCGTCGCCGGCGTGCGCCGCGAGGGCCTTCGCGAGGTTCGTGATGCCGTGCAGCACCCCGATGCGCGCGGGCGGCTCCTCGCCGAGGCGCACCGCCGCCGCATGCAGGGCGGCGCGGTCGCTCTCGCCCTCGACGAGGATGACCGTGCGCCGCATGCGGGCACGCTAGCAGGGCGGATGGTGCCCGTCACGGGACGGCACGTTCTGTCACGCGGCGACACGCGGCGCGGGAAGAACCGGCGCCCGCCTAGCGTTGCCTCCGAGGTCCCGCAGATCCCTCGACGGAAGGCGCCCATGACCACGGCCATCCCCGGCACCACGACCGACCCCGTCCTCGACAACCCCGCGTGGTCGTCGCTCACGGGAGCGCATGCGCGCTTCGCGATCGGGAACGACCTCGTCAAGCGGTACCCCGACGACGTCTCGCCCTTCACGGGCGTGCGCTCATGGGACGACCCCGACGTGTGGGACGCCCTCATCGAGGTGTTCGGCCACGGCGTCGAGGTGCCGATCTCGAACGCAGATCCCGAGCTGCCCGACGGATGGGTCGAGGTGCGCCGCGGCGCGGGCGTGCAGCTCGTCGAGACCGACCGCCTCGCGCCCGAGCCGTTCGACGAGGCCGTCGAGCTCGGCGCCGACGACGTCGAGGCGATGCTCGCGATCGTGTCGCGCAACCAGCCGGGGCCGTTCCTGCCGCGCACGCACGAGCTCGGCCGCTACGTCGGCGTCGTCCGCGACGGGCGCCTCGTCGCGATGGCCGGCGAGCGCCTGCACCCCGCAGGGTGGACCGAGATCAGCGCCGTCTCGACCGACGAGGCGTACCGCCGGCAGGGGCTCGCCTCGCGCCTCGTCCTCGATGTCGCCTTCCACATCCGTGAGCGCGGAGACCGCGCGCTCATGCACGCGTCAGCGGGCAACGTCAACGCCATCCGCGCCTACGAGAAGCTCGGGTTCCTCGTCCGCAAGGAGACGGCGTTCTTCGGGGTGCGCACACCCTGACCGCGGCCTAGGATGACAGCATCCGCTCCCTCGACGAGGAAGGAGCGCCATGTCGTCTCCGTGGCTCCGCAGCGAGAGCGCCCGGGCCTCGCGCCTGCTCGTCGAGCGCGCACACGACGAGCTCCTCGCGGGCAACGCCGCCGACCCGCGGCTCGCGCAGATCCGTCCGCTCGTGCGGGAGTCGTGGCGTCGCTCTGTCGGCAGCCGCGTGCGCGCGGAGGCGCTGCCCGCCCTCGATCTGCGCGGCGACGCGCTCGACGCCTACCGCCGCGGCCATCCGCTCGCGGGAGCCCTCGAGCTGATCCGCGGCCTGCTGCTGCCCGGCGGAGGCGACGACTCCGGCGTGCTCGTCGCGGTGGGGGATGCCGCCGGCCGTCTCATGTGGGTCGAGGGCGACAGGGCCCTCCGCTCGCGGGCGGGCGACATGGGCTTCGCGGAGGGGGCGAACTGGGCCGAGGACCGCGTCGGCACGGCGGCTCCCGGAACGGCCCTCGCCCTCGGGCGCTCGGTGCAGGTGCACGGCGCCGAGCACTTCAACCGGCTCGTCCAGCCGTGGTCGTGCACGGCGGCTCCCGTGCGCGATCCCGAGTCGGGACGGCTGCTGGGCGTCATCGACGTCACGGGAGGCGACGAGGCGGCCAGCCCGCAGGCGCAGCTGCTCGTCGACGCGACGGCGCGTGCCGTCGAGGGCGAGCTCCTCGTCGCACGGCTGCGCTCCCGCCAGGAGCCCGTGCACCGGAGCCGCAGGCCCGTGCCGCCGGCGACCCGCGCCATCCTCTCCGTGCTCGGCCGCGATCGCGCGCTGCTCGCGCTCGCGGGCGACGGCGGCGAGCGCGTCGTCGAGCTCGGCATGCGCCACGCCGAGATCGTCCTCATGCTCGCGACCCACCGTCAGGGGCTCGCCGCCGACCGCCTCGCCGAGCTCGTCTACGGCGACGCCGCGGCGGTCGGCACGCTCCGCCCGGAGATGGTGCGGTTGAGGCGCCTGCTCGAGAGGTCGGCGCCCGCGCTCGTCCCCGACTCCCGCCCGTACCGGATGGCCGCGGTCGAGACCGACGCGCAGCAGGTGCAGTCGCTCCTCGACCGGGGAGCGCATCGCGTCGCGCTCGCCGCCTACCGCGGCGACGCGCTGCCCGACTCGACGGCGCCGGGCGTCGCGGAGCTGCGCGAGACCATCCGCACGTCGCTGCGCGAGGCCCTGCTCGCCGAGGCCGGAGTGGACGTGCTGCTCGCCTACATCGACACGGACACGGGAGCCGACGACGTCGAGGCGCTCCGGCAGGTGCTGCGGATGCTCCCGCGCCGGTCGCCGCGTCGGGCCGGCGTCGTCGCGCGCCTCGACCGCCTCGCGTAGCGCGCAACCCGATGCAACCTGCCGCGACGTAGCGTGACGGCACACCGCGCGGGGCGTCCCGCCCCGCCGACGTCGCGCAGTCGAAGGAGACAGCAATGACCATCGTGGAAGAGGGCGTGTCGAGCGTCTACGCCGCACCGGGCCAGAAGGGGTCGGTCGCGACCTACCGCCCGCGATACGGGCACTACATCGGCGGCGAGTTCGTCGAGCCGGTGAAAGGCGGCTACTTCGAGGACATCACTCCCGTGACCGGCAAGCCCTTCACGGAGGTCGGCCGCGGCACCGCGGAGGACATCGACCGCGCCGTCGAGGCGGCCTGGAAGGCGTTCGCCTCCTGGCGGCACACGAGCCCCGCCGAACGCAGCGTCATCCTGAACCGCATCGCCGACCGCATCGAGCAGAACCTCGAGATGATCGCCGTCGCCGAGACGTGGGAGAACGGCAAGCCGGTGCGCGAGACGCTCGCGGCCGACATCCCCCTCGCCGTCGACCACTTCCGCTACTTCGCCGGCGTCCTGCGCGCGCAGGAGGGCGGCATCAGCCAGCTCGACGAGAACACCGTGGCGTACCACTTCCACGAGCCGCTCGGCGTCGTCGGCCAGATCATCCCGTGGAACTTCCCCATCCTCATGGCGGTGTGGAAGCTCGCCCCCGCGCTCGCGGCGGGCAACTGCGTCGTGCTGAAGCCGGCCGAGCAGACGCCGGCGTCGATCCTGCTGCTGTTCGACCTCATCGGCGACCTGCTCCCCGCCGGCGTCGTCAACATCGTGAACGGCTTCGGCATCGAGGCGGGGGCTCCGCTCGCCTCGCACCCGCGCATCCGCAAGGTCGCGTTCACGGGCGAGACGACGACGGGCCGCCTCATCATGCAGTACGCCTCGCAGAACCTCATCCCCGTCACGCTCGAGCTCGGAGGCAAGAGCCCGAACATCTTCTTCGAGGACGTCGCCGCCGCGCAGGACCCGTTCTACGAGAAGGCGAAGGAGGGCTTCGCGATGTTCGCCCTCAACCAGGGCGAGGTGTGCACGTGCCCGTCGCGTGCGCTCATCCAGCGGTCGATCTACGACTCCTTCCTGGCCGACGGCCTCGACCGGGTGGGCCGCATCCGGCAGGGCAACCCGCTCGACCCGGAGACGATGATCGGCGCGCAGGCGTCGAACGACCAGCTCGAGAAGATCCTGTCGTACATCCAGATCGGCAGGGACGAGGGCGCGACCGTGCTCACGGGCGGGGAGCGCGTGGACCTCGGCGGCGACCTGAGCGAGGGGTACTACGTCGCTCCGACCGTGTTCGAGGGCGACAACAGCATGCGCATCTTCCAGGAGGAGATCTTCGGCCCCGTCGTCTCCGTCACGTCGTTCGCGACGTACGACGACGCCATCGCCACGGCCAACGACACGCTGTACGGCCTCGGCGCCGGCGTGTGGAGCCGCAGCGCCGACCTCTGCTACCGGGCGGGCCGCGCCATCGAAGCCGGCCGGGTGTGGACGAACACCTATCACCAGTACCCGGCGCACGCCGCGTTCGGCGGCTACAAGCAGTCGGGCATCGGGCGCGAGAACCACCTGCGCATGCTCGACCACTACCAGCAGACGAAGAACCTCCTCGTCTCGTACGCCGAAGGACCCATGGGGTTCTTCTGATGTCGACGGAGCTCAGCAGGGTCGCGGTGACGGATGACGCCGCCGCGCTCCTGCGCACGCTCACGGCCCAGCACGGCCCGCTCATGTTCCACCAGTCGGGAGGGTGCTGCGACGGGTCGTCGCCCATGTGCTATCCCGTGGGGATGTTCCTCACGGGACCGGGCGACGTCCTGCTGGGTGCCGTCGACGCGGGGCTCGACGATGCGATCGAGGTCTACATGTCGGCCGCCCAGTTCGAGTACTGGAAGCACACGCACCTGACGATCGACGTCGTGCGGGGGCGCGGGGGAGGGTTCAGCGTCGAAGCGCCCACGGGCATGCGCTTCCTCATCCGCTCGCGCTTGCTCACCCGGGAGGAGGCGGTGCACTTCGGGCTCACGGCGCGGTGAGGCGGGGGCCGGCGCGGCGGCGGGCGCCGGCCCCCGCCGACGGCCGCGGGACGTCAGAGCCGGCGCATCGCTGCCGTGCGTCACGGCCACCTTGCGCGGCTTGGCCTTCTCGCTGATGGGGATGATCACACTGAGCACGCCGTTCTCGTAGCGGGCGGAGATCGCCTCGGTGTCGATCCCCTGACCGAGGTTGAGCTGCCGCAGGAACGAGCCGGACGCACGCTCGTGGGTGATCCAGGAGACGCCCTCGTCACCGCGGACGGTGCGCTCGGCGCGGATCGTGAGCACCTGGCCGTCCACGTCGATGTCGACGCTGCCGGGATCGATACCCGGCAGATCGGCATTCAGGACGTAGTGGTCGCCGTCGCGGTAGAGGTCCATCGGCATGAGCCGCGGGCCCTGACGGTCGAGCATCTGCTGGGCCACTCGGTCCAGCTCGCGGAACGGATCGAAGAACATCGCCATGATCGTCCTCCTTCTGTGTGGCGTTGTTCACCTACAGAACTTGAGTCTCATCGACTCAAGTAGAGATTAGCACTCGACAGGGGAGAGTGCCAAGAGATGCCGAGCCCTTGCCAGGCGGGCAGTGCTCCCCGTGGGATGCCCAGGGTCGCGCCGTTATCCTCGGGGGGTTCGGGAGGATGCGCCGCGGTGGACGGGGGATGGCCGCCGCGGCGCCCCGGTCAATCGCCCGTCAGGAGCGGCAGGAACCATCCGACGACGGCGAGGATGAGGAAGACCAGGCCGAGCCACGAGAAGCGGCGACGCAGGCGACGGCCCTCGCTCGCGACGCCGCGCGGAGGCGCCGTCGCGGCGGGCACCGAGAACGGCAGCGGCCCGGCGGCGGGCGAGCCGGGCGCCCAGCCGGCGGGGGATGCGGCCAGGCGGTCGTCGCGCCATCTGCCCCACTGGTCGAGCTTGCCGATGAGCGCGCCCACGACCGAGAACATCCACTGCCACGTCGCCGGATCGAGCGTCGACACCTGCCGCCGCGTGTACAGGAACATCCAGTCGTCGACGATCTCGACGTCGAGCCGGCCGACGTTGTCGAGGAAGCGCGCCATGACGTCGGGCGTGAAGAGGTACAGCGCGTCGGCCTCGTACCCCTCCGGGCAGTAGAGGGCGAAGTGCTCGTCGAAGTCGCCCTCGAGCGAGAGTCGCTGGTCGGTGCGGAACCCGACGGGCAGGTTCGACCCGAACACGGTGTTGTTGCCGAGCGCGTCGAGCACGATGTGCGGCAGCGGCGTGTCCAGGCGGATGGCTACGTACCCCCAGCGGTGGGTGCTCCTGTTCTTGCCGGAGCCCGTCGTGTACTGGTAGTTGCCGAACTCGACGAACCGTGGCGTCGTGCCCCGCACGATGTCGTCGGAGCGGCGGCTGCCGCCGATCCCGAAGACCATCCCGGGCAGCGGAGGATCGGCGTGGGTCGGGATGTAGGCCATCCCGTTCGCGCGGGCGAACCGGTCGAGCCGCCAGCGCCGCTCCTTCATGCGACGCGTCGACACGACGACGCCCGCGACGATGACGGCGGCGACTCCTCCGAAGAAGATCAGCGGGAGGAAGGCGACGAGCCCTGGTCCGCCGTCCCCCGCCGACAGGCCCGTCGCGATGGCCAGCAGCACGGCGCCGCCGCCGATGACGACGATCATGATGCCGATGACCACGGCGAAGGCGATCGCGATGACCATGGCGACGGTCGCGCCCGTCGAGCGCGGGTAGCGCGTGTCGACTTCCTGCGCGAACCGCTTCACCGCTGCGCGGTCGACGGGCTCGGTGAGGGCGCGGGCGTCGAACGGGGGCACGCCTCGACGCTACAAGACGTCGTCGCCCGCCGTGCCCCCGCGGAGGAGGCGTGCGACGAACGCGGCGGACGTCCCGCGACACCGGATGTTCACGTCGGGTTCCCTTCCGAGTACGGCGGTCTCGCAATTGCGCGTCACCTGGAGGCGCTTGCCTTTCCGATATCGCCCGTCGCGATATCTCCTCCCGAAAGGAAACCGCCCGTCATGCGCGCCCGCGTCCTCCCCGCCCTCGCCCTCGTCGCCCTCGGCGGCGTCGCCCTCGCCGGCTGCTCCGCCGCCTCCGCCGACGCATCCGCGGCGTCCGACCCCGACGCCCCCATCACCTTCGCCACGACGCCGCTCGGCGACGACCCGACCGCCGAGAACCCGATCGAGGCGTTCGCCTCGCTCGTCGAGGAGGAGACCGGCCGCGCCGTCGAGATCGTCGACGTGCCCGATTACACGGCCGTCGTCGAGGCCATCCGCAACCACCACGTCGACATCGGGTTCATGAGCGGGTTCCCGTCGGCGCTCGCCGTCAACACGGGCGAGGTCGATGCCCTCGTCGCCTGGCCCGGCAACGACGAGCCGGTGTCGACCTGCCTCGTGCTCGACGGCTCGCCGCTCCAGTCGCTCGAGGACATCACGCCGGAGACGGTGGTCGCGTTCGCCGACCCCGCATCGAGCTCCGGGTACTTCATGCCCGTCTCGATGCTCGACGGCGCGGGCCTCGAGAAGGACGTCGACTACACGTCGATGTTCTCGGGCGGCCACGACATGAGCTTCATCGCCCTCGAGGAGGGGCAGGTCGACGTCGCCTGCACGTCGACGATCTTCCCGACGATGGTCGGCACCGACATGTTCCCCTTCGCAGAGGGCGAGACGCGCTCGATCGGCGAGAGCGACTCGATGCCCGTCGCCGTGTCGGTGCTCGCCGACCAGCAGATCGCCGACGACAAGCGCGAGCTGCTGCTCGAGGCGCTGCCCGCGGTGTTCACGGAGGAGAACGCCGAGGCGCTCGGCGCGATGTTCGAGGCGATGCAGGGCACCGATCCGATCCTCGAGCCGGCCGACGACATCTTCCAGCCGTTCGTCGACATCGCCGCGATCGCCGACGTCGACATCTCGGACCTCGGCTGATGACGACCGCGCAGCAGGCGGATGCGTCCGCCCCCACGACCGCGGAACTGCGCCAGCGGCTCCCCCTCGTCTCGGTGCGCGGCCTGAAGGTCGCGTACGGAGACGGGCCCCTCGTGCTCGACGGCGTCGACCTCGATCTGTTCCCCGGCGAGATGGTGGCCCTGCTGGGATCGTCGGGCTCGGGAAAGTCGACGCTCATGAAGAGCCTCACGGGCTTCGCACCGATCGCGGATGGCGCGGTGCGCGTGGGCGGGTTCGACCTCACGAACCTGCGCCGCGGCCAGCTCCGCGACGTGCGCGCGTCGGTCGGCCAGGTCTTCCAGCAGTTCAATCTCGTCGGCCGGCTCAGCGTGCTGACGAACGTGCTGACCGGCGGGCTCCATGATGCCGGAGCGCTCAACCTCGTCGGCGGATTCCGCTCCGCACAGCGTCGGCGCGCCCTCGAGCTGCTCGACCGCGTCGGCATCGCCCACAAGGCGGCAGAGCCGGCGCGGTCGCTCTCGGGCGGGCAGCAGCAGCGCGTCGCGATCGCGCGCGCCCTCATGCAGAGCCCGAAGCTCATCCTCGCCGACGAGCCCGTGGCATCCCTCGACCCGCGCATGTCGCACCAGGTGCTGACGCTCCTGCACGACATCGCCCGCGACGACGGCATCCCCGTGCTCGTGAGCCTGCACGTCATGCCGCTCGCCCTCGAGCACTCCGACCGCATCGTGGGCCTGCGCCACGGCGAGCTCGTGGTCTCGGCCCCCACCGCCCAGCTCGACGCGACGGCGCTCGAGCCCGTGTACGCCCATGACGAGGAGGACGACGATGTCGACGACATCGCCTGAGCGTGCCATCCGGCGCGGTGCCGAGCGCGCGAAGGCGCCCCGAGCCCCGCAGCTCGACCCGCGCGACCGAGAGCGCCTCGAGCGCGCCTTCTCGGTGCCGCGCGCCCGCTTCCTGCTCGGCCTGCCCGTGGCGGCCGTGCTGCTCGTGTGGTCGTTCGTGGGCGCCGGCTTCGACTTCGCGAAGCTCGGAGAGGGCGCCGTCAACATGGGCGACTTCCTCGGACGGCTCTTCCCTCCCACCTGGGACAAGTTCGGCACGATCGTCGCGCTGCTCGTCGAGACGCTGCAGATGGCGATCGTCGGTTCGGTGCTCGGCGCCGTGCTGTCGCTCGTCGTCGCCTTCGGCGCCGCCTCCAACATCGCCCCGCGGTGGCTGTACTACCCGACGCGCTGGATCATGAACGTCATCCGGTCGCTGCCCGACCTCGTCTTCGCGCTCATGTTCGTCTCGGCGGTCGGCCTCGGACCCTTCGCGGGCATCCTCGCCATGACGGTCGGCTCGATCGGCTCGATCGGCAAGGTGTTCGCGGAGGCCATGGAGTCGGTCGACCGCGGTCCCGTCACGGCCATGCAGGCCGTGGGCGCCTCGCCGCGCCAGGTCGTGCAGTACGGAATCCTGCCGCAGTCGGCGCCCCTCCTCGTCTCGTACACGCTGCTGCTCTTCGAGGGCAACGTCCGCGGCGCGACCATCCTCGGCATGGTCGGCGCGGGCGGCATCGGCCTCGAGCTCACCACCGCCATGAAGATGTACGACTACGGGCACCTGTCCGCGATCGTCATCTGCATCATCGTGCTCGTCACGGTCATCGACCAGGCGAGCGCCATCATCCGAAGGAAGATCACATGACCCTCGTCGACGTCCTCGCGCTCTCCGCCCCCGTCAACCTCCGCGACCTCGGAGGCATCCCCGCCGCGGGCGGCGTCGTGCGCGAAGGCTTCGCGATCCGCGCCGACGACCTCGCCCTCGTCACCGAAGACGTCGCCGACGCGCTCGTCGCCGACGGACTGCGCGCCGTGATCGACCTGCGCTCGGCCGACGAGGTCGCGATCACGGGCCGTGGACCGCTCGCCGCGCACGCCGGCGTGACGTACCACCACGTGCCCCTGATGGCGTCCATCGGCGACGCCGGCGACGACCTCCCCGTCGACCAGTCGTCGTTCGCGTCGATGTACGTGCGGATGGCCGAGACGGCGGCCGCGCAGATCGTCACGGCGCTCGCGATCATCGCGCACGCCCCCGGCGCCGTCGCGTTCCACTGCGCGGCGGGGCAGGACCGCACCGGCGTGCTGGCCGCGTCGCTGCTGCTTGCGCTCGGCGCCGACCACGACGACATCGTCGCCGACTACGCCCGCACGGGAGACAACTCGGCTGCGATCATGCGGCGCATCGCGCCCGTCATGCAGCCGCTCATGGAGCGGTACGGGTTCGATCTCGACGCCGCCGCGCGTGCCGCGGTGCGGACGGAGTTCTCGCCCGCGCCCATGCGCGGGCTCCTCGCCGGCCTCGCGGAGCGCCACGGCGACCCCCTCGCGCCGCTGCGCGGGGCAGGCCTCGACGACGCGCTCATCGCCCGCCTGCGCGAGCGCGCGCTCGCCGCATGACGGTGACGGCCCCCTCGGCCGAGACGGCCGTCCGCCCCGACGGGGTCGCGCCTGCGCGGCGCGGCCCCGGTCGTCCGCGCGCCGAGGGGCACGATGAGCGCATCCTCGACGCGGCGGTCGCGCTGCTCGACCGCGGAGAGGAGGTCACGGTCGGCCGCGTCGTCGAGCTGAGCGGCGTGAGCCGCGCCGCGCTCTACCGCCGGTGGCCGAGCATGACCGACCTGCTCGCAGCCGCCCTCGACGTGGGGCGCGAGGTGCCGATCGTGCCGGTCGGCGACGACCTGCTCGCCTCGCTGCTCGACGGCTACTCGCTGCCCGGCGCGGCGGGCGCGGGCTACAGCGACGAGCGCTTCCGCCTGCGCATCCGGCTCGCCATGACCGACCGCAAGCTCGCCAGGGCGTACTGGCGCTCGCACGTCGCCCGCCGCCGCTCGGCGATCTCCGATGTGCTCGCCGAGGGCATCCGCCGCGGCGAGCTGCGCGACGACATCGACATCGACGCGTGCATCGACCTCATGAACGGCGTCTTCTACTACCAGTACGTCGTCCGCGGCGTATCCTTCGACGATCCCGGTGTCGTCGACCGCTGCCGTCAGGCCCTCCTGATCGCCTGGCGGGGGATGGCCGTCGATCCGTTGCACGCACACCCCATGGAGGACGAATGAGCATCACGGAGACCCCGCGGGACCTCGCGAACCTGCGCGACGCCGGCTCGGCGAGCCCCGTCCTGCGGGAGGGCGCGCTGCTGCGCAGCGACGCTCCGCATTCGGGCGACGGCGTGCCCGACGGCGTGCCGTGGCCGCCCGCTGTCGTGCTCGATCTGCGCGACGACGCCGAGAAGAGCGAGGCGCACCCGTTCCTCGGCGAGAGCCGTGTCGTCGACCTGCCGCTGATGGGCGGCCGCGCCCGGCTCGACTTCTCCGAGGACGAACTGGCGGCCTTCGTGCGCGCAGGGCTCGGCGGCATGTACGCCTCGATGCTCGAGGGCGAGGCTGCCGCGCTGCTCGTGCGCGCGATCGAGGAGATCGCCGAGGCCCCAGGCCCCGTGCTCGTGCACTGCACGGCAGGCAAGGACCGCACGGGCGTCACGGTCGCGATCGCTCTCGCGCTCGTCGGCGTCGACCGCGACGCGATCGTCGCCGACTACGTGCGGACGGCCGCGAACATGCCGGGCGTGCACGCGCGCTCGCGCCGCACGGTCGCCGCCCGCACGGCGGGAGCGCAGCTCTCGATCGACATCCCCGAGGAGATCCTCACGGCGCCCGCGACGGCGATGGAGGGGTTCCTCGACGAGCTCGAGAGGCGCGGCGGCGCGGAGGCGTGGTTCGCGGCGGCGGGCGGCGCGCCCGCGACCGTCGACGCGCTGCGGGAGCGCCTGCGCGCCTGACCCCCCCCGCGCGACCCGTCCGGGTTGGGGCCTGCCCCTCAGATCGGGTATGATGTGAAGGTTGTGCGGCCGCGGCTCTGCCCGCGGATCACCGCACGACATGCAACACACCCTCCTGATGCCGGGAAATGCCCGGCATCCGTTCGAGTCCGAAGGAGGTGGGTAAGTGACGCACCAGTACGAACTCATGGTCATCATTCAGCCTGAGGTCGACGAGCGCCAGGTCCCCACGCACCTCGACAAGTTCCTGACGGTCATCACGCAGAGTGGTGGCTCGATCGACAACGTCGACATCTGGGGCAAGCGCCGTCTGGCATACGAGATCCAGAAGAAGAACGAGGGCATCTACGCCGTCGTCAACTTCACCGCCACGAGCGAGGCGACGGTCGAGCTCGACCGCCAGCTCAAGCTCAGCGAGCTGATCATGCGCACCAAGGTGCTGCGTGCCGAGGAGGCCATCGCACTGGTGGCCGCCGAGGCGAAGCGCGCCGAGGAGAAGGCTGCGCGCAAGACGGCGGCGAAGGCCTAAGCACCATGGCAGGCGAGACCATCATCACCGTCGTGGGGAACCTCACGGCCGATCCCGAGCTGCGCTACACGCAGAACGGCCTGCCGGTGGCGAACTTCACGATCGCCTCGACGCCGCGCAACTTCGATCGCGCGTCGGGCGAATGGAAGGATGGCGAAGCCCTGTTCCTCCGTGCCAGCGTGTGGCGCGAGTTCGCCGAGCACGTCGCCGGATCGCTGACGAAGGGCATGCGCGTCATCGCGCAGGGCCGTCTGCGTCAGCGCTCCTACGAGACGAAGGAGGGCGAACGCCGCACCTCCATCGAGCTCGAGGTCGACGAGATCGGCCCCTCGCTGCGCTACGCGACCGCGCAGGTGACCCGCGCCGCCGGTGGCGGCGGCCAGGGGAGCTACGGCGGCGGCAACGCCGTCGGCGGCGGCAACGCGGGCGGCTACGGGCAGCGCCCGCAGCAGCAGGCCGCGTCGGAGGAGCCCTGGGCGACACCCGGCCAGTCCGGCGCCGACGCATGGAGCACCCCGGGGTCGTTCTCGGACGACACCCCGTTCTGATTCAGAACTCATCTCAAAGGACCTGAAATGGCTGGAAAGTCGAGCGGCGACCGCCGCAAGCCGCGGAAGGGCGCGAAGAACGCCGCTCCCGCGAAGTCGATCCGGGTCGGCGTCATTGACTACAAGGACGTCGCGACCCTTCGCAAGTTCATCTCGGAGCGCGGCAAGATCCGCGCCCGCCGCATCACCGGTGTCTCGGTGCAGGAGCAGCGCCTCATCGCGCGCGCGATCAAGAACGCGCGCGAGATGGCTCTCCTGCCCTACGCCGGCGCAGGCCGCTAAGGAGCACCCATGTCGAAGCTGATTCTCACGAACGAGGTCGACGGCCTGGGCAGCGCCGGAGACGTGGTCGAGGTCAAGGACGGCTACGCCCGTAACTACCTCATCCCCCAGGGCTTCGCTGTGGCGTGGAGCCGCGGCGGCGAGAAGCAGGTCGCGGCCATCCGCGCGGCCCGCGAGGCTCGCGCCATCGCGTCGCATGACGACGCGGTCGCCCTGAAGAACACCATCGAGAACGCCCGCGTGCGTCTGGCCGTCAAGGCCGGCGCCGAGGGCCGTCTCTTCGGCTCGGTCAAGCCGGCCGACGTCGCCGCCGCGGTGTCGGAGGCCGGTCTCGGCGAGCTGGACAAGCGCAAGGTCTCGATCCCCTCGGCCATCAAGGTCGTGGGCGATCACGAGGCGCTCGTGCGTCTGCACGACGAGGTGACCGCGGTCATCTCGCTGCAGGTCGTCGCGCTCAAGAAGTAAGTCCCCAGGGACTTCCGAAGCGGCGCGGAACCTCGGTTCCGCGCCGCTTCGTCGTGCCTGGGGAAGACTCTCCGGGCAGCGACATCCACTGTCATATCGGGCTAAGGGTCTTGACGTCGTCCACAGCTCGATGCAGCTACCACAAACCTTCAAGCGATCCTTTAATCACACATCCATCCACAGGGTGTGAGTAGAAGAAATTCCTGATCAGGTAGGTATCCAGGGCGGTGGACTCCCGGGCGAGTCTTTTCTCTCCACAGGGTGATTCCACATCATCCACGGCGTTTTGCGCAGGCTGTCCACAGAGTTGTCCACAGGTCCTTTTGGAGCGGGGGATGGCCCCGCCTACGGTGTTCGAGGCGGGTGTCCGACGTCGGTGCTGGGATGGGCCGGTCGGGGCCGCGGGGGATGAGAAGAGGAGAGCGCGTTGTCGATCGCTGAAATCGGGGAGAGCCGCGCCGGGGGACCGCGCGACCACGAGCGCACGCCGCCGCACGACCTCATCGCGGAGCAGTCGACGCTCGGCGGCATGCTGCTGTCGAAGGACGCCGTCGCCGACGTCATCGAGGCGCTGCGCGGGGCGGACTTCTACGTGCCCAAGCACGAGGTCATCTTCGAGGCCATCCTGTCGCTCTACTCGCACGGCGAGCCGACCGACGTCGTGGCCGTCACCGACGAGCTCATCAAGACGGGCGACCTTCAGCGTGCGGGCGGCGCCGACTACCTGCACACCCTGACGTCGATCGTGCCGACGGCGGCGAACGCCGGCTACTACGCGAGCATCGTGTCGGAGCGGGCGCTGCTGCGTCGTCTCGTCGACGCCGGAACGAAGATCGCTCAGATGGGCTACAAGGGCGAGGGCGAGGCCGTCGAGCTCGTCAACGCGGCCCAGGCGGAGATCTACAACGTCACGGGCACCGAGCAGACCGAGGACTACGTGCCGCTCACGGTCGCCGTCGACGCGGCCGTCGAGGAGATCGAGCTCGCGCGCGGACGCGACGGGCAGATGACGGGCATCCCGACGGGGTTCACCGAGCTCGACACGCTCACGAACGGCCTGCACGGCGGGCAGATGATCATCATCGCGGCGCGACCCGCCATGGGAAAGTCGACGCTCGCGCTCGACTTCGCGCGTGCCGCGGCGATCAAGGCGAACATGCCCACGATCTTCTTCTCGCTCGAGATGGGGCGCAGCGAGATCGCGATGCGCCTGCTCAGCGCGGAGGGGGCCATCCCTCTCCAGTCGATGCGCAAGGGATCGCTCGACTCGCGCGATTGGACGACGGTCGCGGCGACCCGTGGACGCATCAACGACGCCCCGCTGTACATCGACGACAGCCCGAACATGACGCTCGTGGAGATCCGCGCGAAGTGCCGGCGGCTCAAGCAGCGCGCAGGGCTGAAGATGGTCATCATCGACTATCTGCAGCTCATGACGAGCGGAAAGAAGGTCGAGTCGCGTCAGCAGGAGGTGTCGGAGTTCTCGCGTGCGCTCAAACTGCTCGCGAAGGAGATCCAGGTGCCGGTCATCGCGCTGTCGCAGCTGAACCGAGGCCCCGAGCAGCGTCAGGACAAGCGGCCCCAGGTGAGCGACCTGCGCGAGTCGGGATCGATCGAGCAGGACGCCGACATGGTCATGCTGCTGCACCGCCCGTCGGTGTACGACAAGAACGACAACCCCGGCGGCGCCGAGATCATCGTCGCGAAGCACCGAAACGGCCCGACCGCGAACATCGAGGTCGCCTTCCAGGGCCACTACTCGCGCTTCGCCGACATGGCGCCCGTGAGCGAGTTCGGCGGGGGCGACTGAGGCGGCGCGGTCCGCGCCGCAGCCGCGACATCCCTGGCAGCATCCTGGGAACGCGTGACGGATCGGCCTCCCCGAAGCTCTCATCTTCGGGAGCTCTCTGGGGGAGCGCCCATCAGGCGGGGTCAGGCGCTGGGGCGCCGGCCCCGCCGCCTCAGCCTGGTCGCTCCTCATCGAGCATCGGGCGCTGCTCCCAAAGCCAGGCGCTCGAGGCCTTCACAACGGCCGTCCCCGGGGAGGCCTCACACGAAGCGGATGGCCGCGTCCAGCCGCGTGCGCACGTCGAACAGCACATGGCCGCCCACGATGCCGGCGCCCGGGATGCCCGCGCGCAGCACGGCCCGCAGCGCGCTTCGGCGGACGGCCACCACGGGCAGCCCCTTGACCGCGCCGAGCGCCGTGATCGGCTCGCCGAGGTCGTCGTCGGGCAGGACGAAGACCGCACCGCCGAAGCGCACGCGTGCGGCCTTCGACACCGAGCGGATGCGCGCGAGCAGGTCCGCCACGGGCGTCGCCTCCCCGATCACCTCGCCGCCGCGGAATCCCACCGGCCGCCCGAAGTCCTCGCTCGTCAGGCCGTACAGCCCCGTGGGGCTGAGCACGACGTGGTCGAGCTTGTCGTCGGCGTCCGGCCCCGTCGCGACGTCGTGCCACACGGTGAACCCCATGCCGAGGTCGTCGATGGTGCGGGCCGTGTCCTCCTCGGCGAGCGCGTCCGCGAGCATCCGCCGCAGCTCCCACGGCGCCTGGCGCACGAATGCCGTCGCGTAGGGGTCGTCGACGTCCTCTCCGGCCCACTCCCGGACCAGCTCGAGGTAGCGACTGCGGCGCCAGGCTCCCGCTGTGCCGCGCGAGCGCGCCCGCGGGCGCGTGTCACGCCATCCCGACGGGCCCCGGCCATCCCATCGGAGCGTCTCGCGCTCGGCGTCGCCACGGTCGAACGCGGCGCGCAGCTCGGCCGTGCCGACGAGCTCCCACGCGCGCTGCACCTGGATGAACGCGGCCGCGTCGCCGCCCGTGTCGGGATGCGTGCGCCGCAGCTGCAGCCGGTACGCGCGCCGCAGCTCCTCGTCGTCGACCGTCGAAGCGACGCCGAGCACCTCGTAGGGTGACGCCGAGAGCGGGCTGGTGAACATCGTCGCCCAGGCTATCCCGCCGATCGGCCGAAGCCGCCGTGGGGTGTGTGCAGCGGCGGTTCATCAGTGCGGATGTCGGCCGCGCGCGCTTCGCCAGTGCGGATGTAGGCCTGAAGGGGCCGAAACGTCGACATCCGCACTGGCGAGTGCGGCACGGGTCGACATCCGCACTGATGAGTGCCGCGCGCGACAGCGCCCGTGCTCGACGGCCCCGGCCGCGACCCCCTCAGCGCCGCAGCGCCGACGGCCGCGGCAGGCCGATGTCCTCGAGCAGGTCTCCGAGCGCACGGTCGAGCTCGGCGCCGGCCTGCGTGATCTTGTTGACGCCGTAGCCCGCGAGTGCGGTGCTCGGCACCTCGAAGCTCACCACCGTGCCCGGGGCGCGCGTCGTGTGCGCCTCGACGCGCAGCGGCATGTGCAGCATCGTGCCCGGGTCGTGCCGGAACAGCCGTGCCGCGATCGCGGGATGCGCGAGGTTCCAGACGGCGCTGCGGGCATCGGCGCCCGCGTGCGCGAAGAGCGCGGCCGGGTGCGACGTCGCCGTCCGCACGAAGCCGCTCGGCGACTCCCACTGCACGCCGCGCACGAACCCCGCCCAGTCGCCCGCGCGCAGCTCGGCGAGCGCCGCCTCGTCGGAGAGTGCGGGCACCGCCTGCTCGAAGGCACCCGCGAGCGCATCGAACTGCGCGTTCGTGCGCAGGACGACGCGTCGGCCGGCATGATCGGATGTCGCCTCGTCGGCCTGGTAGCTCACGTGTGCACCCTCCACCCGGGACTCGCCAGTGCGGATGTGCGTCCCAGGACGGTCGGAAGCCTACATCCGCACTGGCGAAGCGCCGGGAAGCCTACATCCGCACTGGCGAAGCGCACTGCGGAGGGCGCGCCGCAGCCGAAGCGAATCCCACGCCCCCGCGCCTCACACGTGCACGTCGGCGGGCGACTCCTCGCCCTCGTGGAAGCTCGGACGTCGGCCGGCCATCCGGCCGACGAGCAGCACGACGCCCACGATGACGAGTCCCGCGGCGAGACCCGCCACGGCGGAGACGGCCGTGTCGCCCAGCCACACGACGACGGCGCCCGCCGGCTCGAGCGCATGCTCGACGGCGTGGATGAGGTCGGAGAAGAACGACAGCCCCACCTCGCCGAGGTTCGCGAGCAGCAGGTGCCCCCCGACCCACAGCATCGCGATGGTCCCGATGATGCTGATCGTGCGGAACACGGCGGGCATCGACCGCACGATGCGCGTCCCCGTGTGCCGCACGCGCTGCACGGGGTTCTTCGCCATCTTCAGGCCGATGTCGTCGATCTTCACGAGCAGCGCGACCGCGCCGTAGACGACGACCGTCATGAGGAGGCCGATGACCGCGAGCACGCCCAGCGTCATCCAGATGCTCATGCCGCCGTCGAGGCTCGCGAGCGAGATGAGCATGATCTCGGTCGACAGGATGAGGTCGGTGCGCACGGCGCCGAGCACGAGCTTGCGCTCGTCGCGCGCCCCCTCGTCGGCATGCCCGTGCCCGAGGCCGAACCACTCCAGCACCTTCTCCGCCCCCTCGAAGCAGAGGTAGGCGCCGCCCAGGATGAGCAGGTACGGCAGGACCCATGGGGCGAACGCCGTCAGCAGCAGGGCGATCGGGATGATGATGACGAACTTGTTGACGAGCGAGCCGAGCGCGATCTTCCCCACGACGGGCAGCTCCCGCGCGGGCGTGATGCCCTGCACGTACTGCGGCGTCACGGCCGCGTCGTCGATGACGACGCCCGCGGTCTTCGCCGACGCCTTCATCGCCGCGCTCAGGATGTCGTCGACGACCGCGAGCAGACCAACCGACATGCGACTTTCCCCCAGGTTCCGCGCCGGACGAGGCGCCGGGACGACAGACTACCGTCGCCGCGGGTCGCCGACGTGTCAAGGGGATGGGCGACGCGCGCATCGTGCGCGACACTCGCAGGACCAGCCGAGGAGGAATCATGTCACGCGAGCAGAATCCCGATCGAGAGGGCGAGTACACCGACGTCGAGCAGGAGGACGGCGACCGTGCTCCCGCACGACGGGTCGACGAACCGGGGGAGTACACCGACGTCGACGCGGCGGACGACTGAGATGCGGGC
>NZ_JBSHGQ010000022.1:0-61423 GCF_053617895.1 Microbacterium sp. NPDC055683
CGGCACGACCGGATGGCCGTGCCGCCGCGGCGGGGGACGTCAGGCGTCGACGAGCTCGGTGCGGCGGGCGCGGATCGAGCGGTTCACGGCCGACACGATGGCCTTGAGCGACGCCGTGGAGATGTCGCCGTCGATGCCGACGCCCCACAGGCGCTCGCCGTCGACCTGCAGCTCGACGTACGCCGCCGCCTGGGCATCGGCCGATGCGCTCATGGCGTGCTCGACGTAGTCGTACAGGGTGACGTCGATGCCCTGGCCGCGCACGATCTCGAGGAACGCGGCGATCGGGCCGTTGCCCGCCGCCTCGGCCTCGACCGTGTCGTCGCCGTCACGCAGGGTCACCGCGAGGGTGCCTTCGCCGGATGCGTCGCGGCTCGAACGCGTGCCGAGCAGCTCGAAGCGGCCCCAGCGTGCATCCGCGTCGGCAGCGGGAAGGTACTCGTCCTGGAACACCGACCAGATCTGCTCGCTCGTGACCTCGCCGCCCTCCTCGTCGGTCTTGGCCTGCACCACGCCGGAGAACTCGATCTGCAGCTTGCGCGGAAGATCGAGCGAGTGGTCGGCCTTCAGCAGGTATGCGACCCCGCCCTTGCCCGACTGCGAGTTGACGCGGATCACGGCCTCGTACGAACGGCCCAGGTCCTTCGGGTCGACCGGCAGGTACGGCACGGCCCACTCGATCTCGGAGACGTCGACGCCGCGCTCGGACGCCTGCCTCTCCATGGCCTCGAAGCCCTTCTTGATGGCGTCCTGGTGCGACCCGCTGAACGCCGTGAACACGAGGTCTCCCGCCCACGGGCTCCGCTCGGGAACGGGCAGCTGGTTGCAGTACTCGACCGTGCGCTTGACCTGGTCGATGTCGCCGAAGTCGATCTGCGGATCGATACCTTGCGTGAACAGGTTGACGCCCAGCGCGACGAGGTCGACGTTGCCCGTCCGCTCCCCGTTGCCGAACAGGCACCCCTCGATGCGGTCGGCGCCGGCCAGGTAGCCGAGCTCGGCCGCGGCGACGGCCGTTCCGCGATCGTTGTGCGGGTGCAGCGACAGGATGACGTTCTCGCGGTTGTCGAGGTGCCGGCCCATCCACTCGATCGAGTCTGCGTAGACGTTGGGGGTCGCCATCTCGACGGTGGCCGGCAGGTTCAGGATGATCTTGCGCTCGGGCGTCGGGACGAGCACCGTCATGACGGCGTTGCAGATCTCGGCGGCGAACTCGAGCTCGGTGCCGGTGTAGGACTCCGGCGAGTACTCGTAGTAGACGGTCGTCTCGGGAACCGTCTCCTCATACTGCTTGCACCAGCGCGCGCCGTCCAGGGCGATGTCGATGATGCCCTGCCTGTCGGTGCGGAACACCACCTCGCGCTGCAGCACGCTCGTCGAGTTGTAGAGGTGGACGATCGCCTGCTTGGCACCCTTGATGGCCTCGTACGTGCGCTTGATGAGGTGCTCGCGCGCCTGCGTCAGCACCTGGATGGTGACGTCGTCGGGGATGAGGTCGTCTTCGATCAGCTGCCGCACGAAGTCGAAGTCGGTCTGGCTCGCCGACGGGAAGCCGACCTCGATCTCCTTGTACCCCATCTTCACGAGCAGGTCGAACATGACCCGCTTGCGCTCGGGGCTCATGGGGTCGATGAGCGCCTGATTGCCGTCGCGCAGGTCGACGGCGCACCAACGCGGAGCGGTCTCGATCCGCTTCGACGGCCACGTGCGGTCGGGCAGGTCGACGGCGATCTGCTCGTGGAACGGCCGGTACCGGTGGATCGGCATGGCGCTGGGCTTCTGGTTGTTCTGCATGATGGGCTTCTTCCGGTTCAGGAGACGAATCGGGCCGACGAGAAGCTCCGCGACGAGGAGGCCCTAGATCGAGATCTCGTCGCGGCAGCTAAGAAGAAGCAGACCGCCAGAACGCATGACTCCACGGTACCACGCAGAATGCGCCATCCGGGACGCTGATGAGCCGCGCAATCTGCGCATCAGTGCGACGAGCCGCCGACGAGATCGAGCATAATGCTCAGAAGCCGAGGCGACCGAGCTGCTTGGGGTCGCGCTGCCACTCCTTCGCGACGCGCACGTGCAGCGAGAGGAACACCTTCGTGCCGACGAGCGGCTCGATCTGGGCGCGCGCGCGGGCGCCGACATCCCTCAGCCTGCTGCCCTTGTGGCCGATGATGATGGCCTTCTGGCTGTCGCGTTCCACCACGAGATCGGCCCAGATGTCGGTGAGGTCGTCGCGCCCCTCGCGCGGCGCGATGTCGGAGATCGTCACGGCGATGGAGTGCGGCAGCTCGTCGCGCACGCCCTCGAGCGCTGCCTCGCGGATGATCTCGGCGACGCGGTCCTCCGTCGACTCGTCCGTGACGACGTCGTCGGGGTAGAGCGCGGGTCCTGCGGGCATGAGGGCCAGCAGCTCGTCGGTGAGCACGTCGAGGCGCTCCCCCGTGAGCGACGACACCGGGATGACGGCGGCCCAGTCCTCGCGGAGGGCGTCGACCTCGACGAGGCGCTCCATGATGTCGTCGTGCGATGCGGCGTCCGTCTTCGTCACGAGCGCGACCTTCTTCGCGCGCGGGTACCCGTCGAGCGACTCCGCGATCCGGCGGTCGCCCGGGCCGACCTTCTCGGTGGCAGGGACGCAGAACGCGATCACGTCGACGTCGCCGAGCACCGTCTCCACGAGGTCGTTGAGGCGCTGGCCGAGCAGCGTCCGCGGCTTGTGGATGCCCGGGGTGTCGACGACGACGAGCTGGCCGGCCGGGCGATTCAGGATGCCGCGGATCGCGCGCCGCGTCGTCTGCGGCTTCTCGCTCGTGATGGCGACCTTCTCGCCCACCAGGGCATTCATGAGCGTCGACTTGCCGACGTTCGGGCGTCCGACGAAGGTGACGAACCCGCTCCGGGTCTCTCCCGCCTGGTGATCAGTCATCGCGTGCGTCCTTCCTCGAGGCGCCGTCGCCGCGACGCGCGCCGTTCTTCCTCGGGGCGGCCTTCCGGCCGCTCTTCCTGTGCGTGTCCCTCTGGCCAGCCGCCACGGCGATCTCGCCCGTCGCCGGCAGCGCGATCTCACCCGTGCGCGGGTTCCTGCCGCGCACCTCGTCCACGGCGCGCAGCGCCTCGCCCCGGTCGACGAAGACGGTCGCGATGCCGCGCCCCCGGCCGCGCGAGGTGCCGCCCGTGAGGACGATCCCCTGCGCCTCGGCGGTGTCGCCGGGCTGCGGAACGCGCCCGAGCTCCTTGCCCAGCAGGCCGCCGACGGAGTCGACGTCCTCATCCTCCAGCTCGATGCCGAACAGGTCGCCGACCTCGTCGAGCCCGAGGCTCGCGCTGACGCGGAACGAGCCGTCGCCGAGGTCGACGACCTCGCCGCGCGGCGTGTCGTACTCGTCGGAGATCTCTCCGACGAGCTCCTCGATGAGGTCCTCCAGGGTGACGAGCCCCGCCACGCCTCCGTACTCGTCGACGACGAGGCACACGTGCACGGCGTCGCGCTTCATCTGCTGCAGCAGCGTCTCCGCGCGCATCTGCTCCGGCACGAAGACGGGCGGCCGCGCGAGAGCGCGCACGCGCGTGCCGTCGGTCCACGCCGCGCCCTCGCGGAACGCGTGCTGCACGAGGTCCTTCAGGTAGAGCACGCCGACGACGTCGTCGACCTCGCCGTCGATGACGGGCAGGCGCGACATGCCGCGCTCGAGGAAGATCGTCATCGCCTCGCGGGCCGACGCGTCGGCATCGACCGTGACCATCTCCGTGCGCGGCACCATGACGACCCGCACGACCTGGTCGGTGAAGTCGAACACCGAATGGATGAGCTCGCGGTCGTCCTCCTCGATGAGGTCGTTCGACGCGGCCTCGTCGACGATGCTGAGCAGCTGGTCCTCCGACTCGAAGCTGCGGCGCCCCGCACCGGGCGTGATGGTGTTGCTGACGACGACGAGCGCCCGCGTCAGCGGCCCCAGCACGATGCGCACGCCGCGCACCAACGGCGCCGTGGCGGCCAGGAGCCCGCTCGCGTGGCGTCGTCCCACGGTGCGCGGGCTCGAGGCGATCGCGCCGAAGGAGAGCCCCGTCATGAGCACGACGGTCGCGACCACGGCCCACAGGACGTCGTCGAAGAGCAGCATGAACCCGGCCGTGGCGAGCACGGCGGCACCCGTCTCGGCGAACACCCGCAGGAAGCCCAGGGCTCCCGCGTGCCCGTCGGGGTCCTCCGCGATGTGGGCGAGGGCGCGCGCGCTTCGTCCCTCCGTCGCGAGGTCGACCAGCTCCGTCCGCGAGGTGACCGACAGGGCGGCGTCGATCGCGGAGAGGAAACCGCCGAGCGCGACCAGGAGGACCGCGCCGACGAGGAGGAGAGGCTCGATCATGCGCGAGGGCGGCGTCTCTCCTCCGCCGCGAAGCTCGCCATCAGACGGTCCTGCAGGCCGAACATGACCCGGTGCTCCTCCGGCTCTGCGTGGTCGTAGCCGAGCAGGTGGAGCAGGCCGTGCGTCGTCAGGAGGATGAGCTCGTCCTGCAGCGGGTGGCCCGCCTTCTCCGCCTGCGCCTCGGCGACCTGCGGGCACAGCACGATGTCGCCGAGGAGGCCCGCGGGCGTCGGCGACTCGTCCGTCCCTGGCCGCAGCTCGTCCATCGGGAAGCTCAGGACGTCGGTCGGCCCCGGCTCGTCCATCCACTGCACATGCAGCGCCTCCATGGCGCCCTCGTCGACCAGCACGATCGCCACCTCGGCGTCGGGGCTCACGTGCAGCTGCGCGAGGTTGTGCTGCGTGAGCCGTAGCAGAACCGATTCGTCGACCTCGACGGCGGACTCGTTGTTGATGTCGATCATCGCATCCCTCGCTTCGGGAGGCGGTCGCGCGGCCCGCCCGTTCTCGTCGTGCCGCGGCGCTCGGCGCGGTTGGCGAACTCGCGCGCCTCGTCGAGCTCTGCGCGGTGCGCGGCGCGCTTCTCGTCGTACTCGCTGTACGCGTCGACGATGCGTCCCACGAGCGTGTGGCGCACGACGTCGTCGCTCGTGAGACGCGAGAAGTGGATGTCGTCTACACGGTCGAGGATGCGCGACACGAGGCGCAGACCCGAGGTCCCGCCCGGGAGGTCGACCTGCGTGATGTCGCCGGTCACGACCATCCGCGTGCCGAACCCGAGGCGCGTGAGGAACATCTTCATCTGCTCGGGCGTCGTGTTCTGGGCCTCGTCCAGCACCACGAACGAGTCGTTGAGCGTGCGTCCGCGCATGTACGCGAGCGGTGCGACCTCGATCGTGCCGCTCGCCATGAGCTTGGGCACGAGCTCGGGATCCATCATCTCGTTGAGCGCGTCGTACAGGGGCCGGAGATACGGGTCGATCTTGTCGGTGAGGGTGCCCGGCAGGAAGCCGAGGCGCTCCCCCGCCTCGACGGCGGGGCGCGTGAGGATGATGCGGTTCACCTCGCGACGCTGCAGCGCCTGGACCGCCTTCGCCATGGCGAGGTAGGTCTTCCCCGTGCCGGCGGGGCCGATGCCGAAGACGATCGTGTTCTCGTCGATCGCGTCGACGTACTCCTTCTGGCCGAGCGTCTTCGGGCGGATGACCTTGCCGCGCGTGGAGAGGATGGCCTCGCCGAGCACCTCGCTCGGGCGCGGGCCGCCGTGTTCGAGGATGCGGTTGGAGCTCGTCACGTCGGCCGGTCCGAGATCGTGGCCGTCCCGCGTCATCTGGAGCAGCTCGTCGACGAGCGCCCTGGCCGCGCGCACGGCGCCGGATGCGCCGGTGAGCGTGATCTCGTTGCCGCGCACGAGCACGTCGACGGAGGGGTGCTCGCGCTCGACCATGCGCAGGAGCCTGTCCTGCGGGCCCAGCAGCTGCACCATCGCGACGCCGTCGGCATGGATGGTCTGGGTGACGGTGTCCGCCCCCTGTGCGGGGTCGGTGGGGTCAGTGGCCAATGAGGCTCTTCTCCTGGAGTTCTCCGGCAAGCACGTGCGCATGCACGTGGAACACGGTCTGGCCCGCGTCGGCGCCGGTGTTGAAGATCAGTCGGAACTGCCCGCCGGCGTGCTCCCTGGCGACCTCTCCGGCCGTCCGGACCACCTCCGCGAGCAGAGTGGGGTCGCCCGCCGCCAGCTCGACGACGTCGCGGTACTCCTGCGTCTTGGGGATGACGAGAAGGTGGAGGGGCGCCTGCGGGCTGATGTCCTTGAGGACGAAGACCCGGTCGGTCTCGGCGACGATCTCGCCCGGGATGTCGCCCTGCAGGATGCGCGTGAAGATCGTCGGCTCGCTCATGCCCACGAGTCTAACGATCGGCTGGCTCCGGCGACCCTCGTCACCACCGGCCGAGCTTCGCGTCGAGGACCGCGAGCGCCGCAGGGCCGGCCGTCGAGGTGCGCAGCACGGTGTCGCCGAGTCGGACGCGCCGGGCTCCCGCCGCCTCCAACCGCTCGAGCTCATCGGGGGCGATGCCGCCCTCGGGACCGACGACGAGCACGATGTCGCGCGTGTCGTCCAGGTCGACGGACGTGAGCGGCTCCTCCGCCCACGGATCGAGCACGAGCATCCTCGCCGTCTCCGCGCGCCTCGCGACCGCCGCCGTCGTCTCGACGGGAGCCACCTCCGCGAACCAGGCACGGTGCGCCTGTTTGGCCGCCTCGCGGACGATCGACGCCCACCGGGTGCGTCCCTTCTCGGCCTTGGCGCCGTCCCAGCGCGAGACGCTGCGTGCCGCCTGCCAGGGCACGACGAGGTCGATGCCGAGCTCGGTCGCCGCCTGCACGGCGAGCTCGTCGCGGTCGCCCTTCGCGAGCGCCTGCACGAGGACGAGGCGCGGCACGGCTGCCGGACGGTCGTCGCGGCTCCCGATGCGGATGGCGACGCGCTGCGGCGACACCTCCTCGCACGTGCCGGAGAGCCACGCACCGCGTCCGTCCGTGACGGTGACGGGCTCGCCCTGGCGCACACGGCGCACGGCCGAGGCGTGGTGCGCCTCGGCGCCCGTCAGCACGACGAGCCCTCCGGGCGCGACGGAGCCGGCCCCCTCGTCGTGGAAGTGCAGCGCCATCCGCTCAGCCCCGGAACCGGTCGCGCAGCTTCGAGAACAGCCCCTGGTGGAACTCGGCGAGGCGCGGCTCGGGAGCCTTCGTCCGCCGCGCGAGCTCCTCGAGCAGCTGACGCGTCTTGTGGTCGACCTTCGTGGGCGTCACGACCTGCACGCCGACCCGTAGATCGCCGCGCCGCGAGGTGCGCAGTCCCGTGATGCCGCGCTCCTTGACGGTGAGCACCTCGCCCGACTGGATGCCGGGTCGCACCTCGACGTCGACCTCGCCGTCGAGGCCCGCGATGGTCGTGCGGGTGCCGAGGACCGCATCGGTCATCGACACCTCGAGGGTCGCGAGGAGGTCGTCGCCCTCGCGGCTGAAGACGGGATGCGAGGCGACGGTGACCTCGACGTACAGGTCGCCGTTCGGCCCCCCTGCCTGCCCGACCTCCCCCGAGCCGGGAAGCTGCAGGCGCAGCCCCGTCTCTACTCCCGCCGGGATGTCGAGCGAGACGGTGCGCCGCGAGCGCACGCGCCCCTGCCCGTTGCAGGTCGCGCAGGGGTGCGGGATGACCGTGCCGTACCCCTGGCAGGTGCCGCAGGGCTGCGTCGTGACCATGTTGCCGAGCAGGCTGCGCACCTGGCGCTGGACGTGCCCCGACCCGCCGCACACGTCGCACGTCGCGGGGCTCGTCCCTGGCTGGCAGCACGACCCGTCGCACGTCTCGCACAGCACCGCCGTGTCCACCTCGATGTCGCGGTGGGCGCCGAACACGACGTCTCCGAGCTCGAGGGAGACGCGCACGAGGGCGTCCTGTCCCCGCTCGCGACGCGAGCGCGGACGCCCGCCCCGGCCGCCGCCGCCCCCGCCGAAGAACGTCTCGAAGATGTCGCCGAAGCCGCCGAACCCGGCCCCGCCGCCGAACGGCGACTCGTCGCCGCCCATGTCGTACCGGCGCCGCTGCTCCGGGTCGCTCAGCACGTCGTACGCGTGCGTGACGTCCTTGAACCGCTCGGCCGCCTCCGGCGCGGGGTTCACGTCGGGGTGGAGCTGGCGCGCGAGCTTGCGGTACGCCTTCTTGATGTCCTCCTGCGACGCGTCCTTCGCGACGCCGAGGGTCTCGTAGTGATCAGCCACATCAGCCTTCCTGCGGGCGCGGGGCGCCCGTGCTGCATCCTCGTGGACGACGCGTCAGCGTCGTCCCTCGTCCTCGTCCAGCAGCCTCGTGAGGTAGCGGGCCACGGCCCGCGCCGCCGCGAGGTTGCGGGGGTAGTCCATGCGCGTGGGGCCCATGATCCCCACGCGCGCCGCGCCGATGGCGGAGTCGTACTCGCTCGTGAGGATCGACGCCTCCGAGAGCCCGAAGGCGGCGTTCTCCCGACCGATGCTCGCGGACAGCCCCTGGCCGTCCGCCACCATCTCGCTCATGAGCCGCAGCAGCGTGACCTGCTCCTCGATCGCCTCGAGGAGGGGGTGGATGCTGCCGCGGAAGTCGTGCTCGCGGCGGGCCAGTGTCGCGGCGCCCGCCATGACGAGCCGGTTCTGCCGGAACTCCGCGAGCTCCTCCGCCGCGGCGGCCGCGACGGCGTGCACGGCGGCGTCGACGGCCGTCACGGGTGACGGCGCCTGGGCGCGCGCCTGCTCGAGGCCGTCCGCCGCCTCCGCGACGGAGCGGCCGGCGAGGAGCGTCACGAGCCGCGTGGCCACGGCGGCCGTCTCCTCCGCGTCGAGCGCCTGCGGGAGCGCGGCGATCCGCTGCGAGACCCGGCCGGTGTCGGTCACGATGATGAGGAGCACGCGCTGCGGGTCGAGCTCGACGAGCTGCACATGGGTGATGTTCGCGCGCGAGAACGAGGGGTACTGCACGAGGGCGACCTGACCCGTGAGCTGGGTGAGCACGCGGACGGTGCGCGCGAGCAGGTCGTCGAGATCGTACGGCTCGCCCAGGAACGAGGCGATCGCCGAGCGCTGCGCCGTCGAGAGCGGCCGCAACTCGGCCAGGTGGTCCACGAAGACGCGATAGCCCTTGTCCGTGGGGACGCGCCCCGACGACGTGTGCGGCTGGGCGATGAGCTCCTCGTCCTCCAGGAGCGCCATGTCGTTGCGGATGGTCGCTGCCGACACCCCGAAGGAGTGGCGCTCGACGATCGCCCTGCTCCCGACCGGCTCATGGGTGTCGACGTAGTCCTGCACGATGGCGCGGAGCACCTGGAGCCCGCGTTCGCTGACCATGCCCGCTCCTCTCCCTGGCACTCGACGTCTCCGAGTGCCAGTCTACCGATCCCCCGGCCGGGCGGTCGGCCGACGGCTCCGCGCGTCGATCAGTCGGTGAGCGCGCGCACGACGGCGTCGGCGAGCAGGCGGCCGCGGAGCGTGAGCACGACGCGCCCGCTCAGCGCGTCCGCCGGCTCGACGAGCCCGTCCGCGATGAGGCCCGCGACCGCCCGGCGGCGGTCGTCGGGGAGCGACGCGATCGCGAGGCCCTCGCGGATGCGGCTCTCGAGCAGCACGCGCTCGAGGCGACGCGACGCCTCGTCGGGGCGCTCGCGGCCGGCGGCAGGCGACTCGCCGGCCGCCAGCCGCTGCGCGTACGCGGCGGGATGCTTGACGTTCCACCAGCGGAGCCCCGCGACGTGGCTGTGCGCTCCGGGACCGAATCCCCACCAGTCCGTCCCCCGCCAGTACGCGAGGTTGTGACGGGATCGCCGCTGCGCGCCGCGGGACCAGTTCGACACCTCGTACCAGTCGTAGCCCGCCGCGGCGAGGGCCGCGTCGGCCGCCTCGTACATGTCCGCCTGCAGGTCGTCGTCGGGCGCGGGAACCTCGCCGCGCCGGATCTGCCGGGCGAGCTTCGTGCCGTCCTCGATGATGAGCGCGTAGGCCGAGAGGTGGTCGGGTTCGAGCGCGAGCGCGGCCTCGAGCGACGTCCTCCAGTCGTCGAGCGACTCCCCCGGTGCGCCGTAGATGAGGTCGACGCTGACGTCGAGCCCGGCGCGCCTGCCCGCCTCGACCGCCGTCCGCACGTTCGCGGGCGAGTGGGTGCGGTCGAGCGCCGCGAGCACGTGCGGGACGGCGGACTGCATGCCCACGGACATCCGGGTCACGCCCGCGCGGGCGAGCTCGTCGGCGACCGCGCCGTCGACCGTGTCGGGGTTGGCCTCGACCGTGACCTCGGCGTCGTCCGCGAGCCCGAAGGCGTCGCGCACCCCGTCGAGCATGCGCGCGAGATCGCCCGCAGGGAGGAGCGTCGGCGTGCCGCCGCCGAAGAACACGGTGCGCGCGGGGCGGAGGCCGCCCGCGGCATCGAGCACGCCGCGGGCCAGCGCGACCTCGCGCAGGACCGTGTCGGCGTACTCGTCCTGCCGGGCGCCGCGCAGCTCGCCCGAGGTGTAGGTGTTGAAGTCGCAGTAGCCGCAGCGCACCCGGCAGAACGGGACGTGCAGGTAGACCCCGAGGTCGGTGGAGGGATCCACGACGAGGTCTCCCGGGAGCGCTCCGTCGACCGGGGCCGGGTCGCCGACGGGGAGTGCTCCCGCCATCAGGCGGCCGTGCGGAAGAGGGGCGAGATGGCGCGCAGGTAGCCGGCGAAGAGGGCGCGACGGCGACGGCGCACGAGGCTCTTGAACAGGCGGAGGGAGAGCGTCACGGGGCGGTCGAACGCCCGCACCTCGAACCACACCTCGTCGTTCTCGCGCCACTCCAGCATGAACGACTCCTCGCCGCTCACGACCGAGGCGCCGACGGTGCCGAGGGCGAAGCCGACGCGGCGCGCCTCCTCGACGACGAAGATCACCCGGAGCTCGGCGTCCGCGCGCGCGCCGTCGACCTTGCCGTGGACGGTCACGGTCGTCCCCGCGCCGACGAAGGGCGTGCCGTCCGCCGCGAAGCGCTGGTCGTCGTCGGAGTGGCTCGGGGCGATCGCGTTGCCCGCCTCGTCGAAGCTGACCCCCGTGTACGTCGGGCCGGGAGCCGGGCGGACATCGCTCAGCTCGAGACCCGCCCCCGTCAGCGCACCCCACGACAGGAGAGACTCCACCGCGGTGCGGAACCGCTCCTCGCCGCTGCCGATCCGCCACGCCGACGCGGCGGGGATGCTGTTCTCCGGCGGATACTGCAGGAGGTCGGGGGCCTGCGTCGCCCCGACCGCCGCATAATCGACCGTCTCGTCTCGGAAGGTCGCCCGGCGCATGTCGTCCACCCTAACCGCAGCCCGCTGGCTACTTCCCGGACTTGGTCTCGACGTCCCCGGACAGCGCGGCGATGAACGCCTCCTGGGGCACCTCGACGCGGCCGACCATCTTCATGCGCTTCTTGCCCTCCTTCTGCTTCTCGAGCAGCTTTCGCTTGCGGGTGATGTCTCCGCCGTAGCACTTCGCGAGCACGTCCTTGCGCATGGCGCGGATGTTCTCGCGCGCGATGACGCGTGCGCCGATGGCCGCCTGGATGGGCACCTCGAACTGCTGGCGCGGGATGAGCTTGCGCAGCCGTTCGGTCATGGTGGTGCCGTAGGAGTAGGCCTTCTCGCGGTGGACGATCGCGCTGAACGCGTCGACGCGGTCGCCCTGCAGGAGGATGTCGACCTTGACGAGGTCGGCCTCCTGCTGGCCCTCCGGCTCGTAGTCGAAGCTCGCATAGCCCTGCGTGCGGCTCTTCAGCTGGTCGAAGAAGTCGAAGACGATCTCGCCGAGGGGCATCGTGTACTTGAGCTCGACACGCTCCTCGGAGAGGTAGTCCATGCCGTGCAGGGTGCCGCGCCGCGTCTGGCAGAGGTCCATGACCGTGCCGACGTACTCCTTGGGCGTGAGGACCGACGCGCGCACGATGGGCTCCGAGACCGACCCGATCTTGCCGTCGGGGTACTCGCTCGGATTGGTGACGACGATCTTCTCGCCCTGCTCGGTCGTGACCTCGTAGACGACGCTCGGCGCCGTTGTGATGAGGTCGAGCCCGAACTCGCGCGCGAGCCGCTCCGTGATGATCTCGAGGTGGAGGAGGCCGAGGAAGCCGCAGCGGAACCCGAAGCCCAGTGCCACGGAGGTCTCCGGCTCGTAGGCGAGCGACGCGTCGGAGAGCTTGAGCTTGTCGAGCGCCTCGCGGAGGTCGGGGTAATCGCTCGCGTCGATCGGATAGAGGCCGGAGAACACCATCGGCTTGGGATCGGTGTAGCCGGGCAGCGCCTCGGCCGCGGGGGTGCGCTGATTCGTGACCGTGTCGCCGACCTTCGACTGGCGCACGTCCTTCACGCCCGTGATGAGATAGCCGACCTCGCCGACGGACAGCCCCTTCGAGGGCGTGGGCTCCGGGCTCGAGACGCCGATCTCGAGGAGCTCGTGCGTCGCCCGCGTCGACATCATCTGGATGCGCTCGCGGGGAGTGAGCCGGCCGTCGACCATCCGCACGTAGGTGACGACCCCGCGGTAGGCGTCGTAGACCGAGTCGAAGATCATGGCGCGCGCCGGCGCGTCGGGGTCGCCCTGGGGGGCGGGGATCTCGGCGACGAGGCGGTCGAGCAGCTCCTCGACGCCCTGCCCCGTCTTGCCGGACACCCGCAGGACGTCGTCGGGCGAGCCTCCGATGAGATCGGCGAGCTCCTTCGCGAACCGGTCGGGGTCGGCGGCGGGCAGGTCGATCTTGTTGAGCACGGGGATGACCGTGAGGTCGTTCTCGAGGGCGAGGTACAGGTTCGCGAGGGTCTGCGCCTCGATGCCCTGCGCCGCGTCCACGAGCAGGATCGCCCCCTCGCAGGCGGCGAGGGAGCGCGAGACCTCGTACGTGAAGTCGACGTGCCCCGGCGTGTCGATCATGTTGAGGGCGAAGGTCTCGCCGTCCAGCTGCCACGGCAGCCGCACCGCCTGGCTCTTCACCGTGATGCCGCGCTCGCGCTCGATGTCCATGCGGTCGAGGTACTGGGCGCGCATGTCGCGGTCGGACACGACGCCCGTGAGCTGCAGCATGCGGTCGGCCAGGGTCGACTTGCCGTGGTCGATGTGCGCGATGATGCAGAAGTTGCGGATGCGCTCGGGCGGTGTCGCGGCCGGCGGGAGCGGAGTCGTGGCACGAGGGGACATATCCGTCTGATTCTACGGGGAGCGGACGGCCGACACGGCACGCGCCGTCGCGGCGGGCAGGGTCGGGCCGGATCTGTCCGGGTCCCAGACAGATCGGGCCCGGACCGCAGGTCGCCGAAACATGCCCTTCACAATCTGCACGTAGCGTCGGCGCCATCGAACCGCTTCCGCCCTGCGTGGAACGGATCGATAACGCTTTTCGACACGCTCGGCGCATCGTTTCCTGCCTGACAGCTTGCGGGGTAGAGTTCCCCGCATTGTGTGCGACGGTGCGCCGAGCGCGTCGTCGCCGTCCGACGAAGGAACCCACGAACGTGATCAGATATCTGCTGCGCCGAGTGCTCGGCTGGCTGCTCATCATCGCCGTGGCGACGAACCTCACGTACTTCCTGGCCTGGTTCTACCTGGACCCGCGCAGCAACTACGTGGGACGCCGCCCCCCGCTCAGCGAGGATCAGATCGTCGCGCTCCTCGAGCCGCGCAATCTCAGCGACACGGTTCCGCTCGTGCAGCGCTGGTGGAACTGGCTGACGGCCATCCTCACGCGCTGGGACTGGGGCGTGAGCCCGACGGGCGAGTCGGTCAACGGCCAGGTCGCGTACCGCATGTGGATCTCGGCCGAGCTCGTGCTCGGCGCCACCATCCTCACGGCGCTCGTCGGGATCGCGATCGGCGTCTACACCGCCTCACGCCAGTACCGCCTCGCCGACCGCATCGGGCAGGCCACCTCCATCGTGACGATGAACATCCCGGTCGTGGTCGCCGCCCTCGGCATCGTCCTCATCGCGATCTCCATCAACCAGGCGGTCGGCACGCGCATCTTCTACGTCACGGGCTCGTCGAACCCGGAGGTGACGGGGTTCCTCCCCGTCGTCGTCGACGTCGTCCAGCACCTCACGCTCCCCACGCTCGGCCTCATCCTGACGGGGTATGCGGGCTACCACTTCCTGCAGCGGTCGATCCTGCTCGACAACATCGGCGCGGACTACGTCCGCACGGCGCGGGCCAAGGGCCTCACGAAGGCGCAGGCCATCCGCCGTCACGCGCTGCGCACGTCGTTGATCCCGGTGACGACGCAGGTGGCGTTCAACATCCCCGCCGCCTTCACCGGCGCGATCCTCACCGAGTCGATCTTCGGCTGGAACGGCATGGGGCAGTACTTCTCCCAGACCCTGGCGCAGAACGACATCCACGGCACCGTCGCCATCGCGGCGTTCGGCGCCTTCATGACCTTCATCGGCGCGATGCTCGCGGACGTCGCGGTCGTCGCCATCGACCCCCGAGTGCGGGTGAGCTGACATGACAATGCCATCGGACATGCGCGACCCGCTCGAGCACGGCGACAACCCGCCGCCCTCCCCTGCCGTGCTGGCGGCCGGGCGCAGCAGGCCGCTGCGCAAGTCGGCGCTCTACACCCGCCGATTCCTCCGCAACCGGCCCGCCGTGGGCGGACTCGTGATCTTCGCGATCCTCATCCTCTTCGCGATCGTGGGGCCCTTCTTCCAGCAGTACGACCACGTCGAGCTCGACTTCCTCGCGCTCACCGACCCGCCCAGCGCCGCGCACTGGTTCGGGACCACCAACTCGGGGAACGACCTGTACGCGATGGTCGTCGTGGGACTGCAGCGCTCGCTCATGATCGCCGTCCTCGTGTCGATCGGGACGACCGTGATCTCCGCGATCGTCGGAGCGGCGGCGGCCTACTTCGGCGGATGGATCGAGAAGACCTCGCTCGCCGTCATCCACTTCCTCATGGCCGTCCCCACGTTCCTCATCATCGCCATGGTGTCGAACGACTCGGGCGGCGACTGGCGCATCATCACGGTCATCCTCGTGCTGACGAACTGGTTCATCTCCGCCCGCACCATCTGGACCCTGTGCCTGTCGCTCCGCGAGCGCGAGTACATCCACGCCGCGCGCTACATGGGCGTCGGAGGGTTCCGGATCGTGCTGCGGCACATGATCCCCAACATCGGATCGCTGCTCGTCATCAACTTCACGCTCGGCGTCGTGAGCGCCGTGATGCTGGAGACGAGCCTGTCGTTCCTCGGCTTCGGCGTGAAGCTCCCCGACGTCTCGCTCGGCTCGCTCATCGGAACGGGCTCCGGCATCATCACGAGCGCCCCGTGGGTGTTCTTCTTCCCGGCCGGTGCCCTCACGCTGCTGACCGTCTCGATGGCGCTTGTCGCGGACGGGCTGCGAGACGCCCTCGATCCCACCTCGGCGGCAGGAGGCCGCGCATGACCGAACCCGTTCTGTCCGTCCGCGACCTCGCGGTGTCCTTCCCCTCGGAGGCGGGCCGCGTCGACGCCGTGCGCGGCGTCTCCTTCGATCTGCTCCCCGGCCGCTCGCTCGGCATCGTGGGCGAGTCCGGCTCCGGCAAGTCGGTCACGTCGCTCGCCATCATGGGGCTGCTCGCCGAGACCGCCCACGTGACGGGATCCGTCCGCTTCCGCGGCGAGGAGCTGCTCGAGAAGAACGACCGGCAGATGTCGGCGATCCGGGGCAACGGCCTCGCGATGATCTTCCAGGACCCCCTCACGTCGCTGACGCCCGTCTACACGATCGGCGACCAGCTCATCGAGGCGCTCGTGACCCACGACGCCGGCATGAGCCGACGGCGCGCGTGGGATCGCGCGGTCGAGCTGCTCTCGCTCGTCGGGATCTCGGAGCCCGAACGGCGGATGAAGGCGTTCCCCCACGAGTTCTCGGGCGGGATGCGCCAGCGCGTCGTCATCGCGATCGCGATGGCGAACAACCCGAAGCTCATCATCGCGGACGAGCCCACGACCGCCCTCGACGTCACGATCCAGGCGCAGATCCTCGATCTCATCCGCACGGCGCAGCGGGAGACCGGGGCCGCCGTCATCATGATCACGCACGACATGGGCGTAGTGGCCAACATCGCCGACGACGTCCTCGTCATGTACGCCGGCAAGCCGATCGAGCAGGCCCCCGCGCTGGACCTCTTCGACGACACGCGGATGCCGTACACGATCGGCCTGCTCGGCGCGATCCCGCGGGTCGACAAGCGCGACAAGGAGCCGCTCGTCGCGATCAAGGGGACGCCTCCCCTGCTCATCGGGCTGCCGGACGCCTGCCCCTTCGCCGACCGCTGCCCCGTCGTGCTCGACGCATGCCGTGCCCGCGAGCCCGAGCTCGTCGCCGTGACGGGATCGCCCGATCATCGGGCGGCATGCATCCGCGCGGAGGAGATCCGTCACGGCCGCATCGCGGACCGCCCGGTGTACCCCGTGCCGGAGATCCGCCCCGGGGCGCTCCAGCTCACGCCCCGCGCCGAGCGCGAGACGGTGCTCGAGGTGGAGTCGCTCTCCAAGTCGTTCCCCGTTCTCAAGGGGATCCTCAAGCGGAAGGTCGGGGAGGTGCGGGCGATCGCCGACATCTCCTTCGACATCAAGGCCGGGGAGACGCTCGCGATCGTCGGCGAGTCCGGGTCGGGCAAGACCACGACGCTCCTCCAGATCATGGACTTCGCCGCCCCCGAGGACGGCGACATCCGGCTGCTCGGGACGAGCGTCCGCGACCTGCGCGGTGGGCGCCGTGAACGGGAGGCGCGCCGCGACATCCAGATCGTGTTCCAGGACCCCATGGGCGCCCTCGATCCGCGCATGACGGTGTTCGACATCATCGCCGAGCCCCTCCGCACGATCGGCACGTCGAAGGAGCGCACCCATGAGCGCGTGGACGAGCTGATGGGCCTCGTCGGGCTCGATCCCGCGCACAGCGACCGGTTCCCGCAGGCGTTCTCGGGCGGCCAGCGCCAGCGGATCGGCATCGCGAGGGCGCTCGCCACCGAGCCGAGGCTCGTCGTCCTCGACGAGCCCGTGTCCGCTCTCGATGTCTCGATCCAGGCCGGCGTCCTCAACCTCCTCGACGAGCTGAAGACGCGTCTCGGCATCAGCTACCTCTTCGTCGCGCACGATCTCTCCGTGGTGCGCCATCTCGCCGATCGCGTCGCGGTCATGTACCGCGGGGCGTTCGTGGAGTTCGGCGAGGTGGACGACGTGTTCGACCGCCCGCAGCATCCGTACACGCGGGCGCTGCTGTCGGCCATCCCCATTCCCGACCCGAAGGTCGAGCGCGGCCGCACCCGCGTCGCGTTCGACCCCTCTAGCATCGGCCGCGAGCAGACGAGCGGCTGACATGCGTGGGCGCCGGCCAGGCCGGCGCCCGCACCGAGGAAGAGGAACCGCAGGTCACAGGTCGATCCCATTCCGGAGACGACCTGGAGCCCGCAACTAGCCTCGACCTCATCTCTCCCACATCCGGCGCCTACGAGGCGCGAAAGGAGCAGCACCATGAAGCACCAGAGGTGGATCGGAGCGACGGCCGCGTTCGGCGCCCTCGCTCTCGTCCTGAGCGCGTGCGCCGCCGGGGGCGGCGACGGCGGCGACGGATCGGGCGGCGAGGAGCCCACGGAGATCGTCGGAGCCGACTACAACCCGCAGGAGCGCGATGCGCTCGAGCAGGGCGGCGAGGTCACGTGGCCGATCAGCGAGATCACGCCGCAGCAGAACGGCTTCCACGCCGACGCGACGGTCGACACGCAGACGCTGCAGGCGTGGTTCACCCCGCAGGTGATCCTCGCCGAGCCCGAGGGCGGGGCGGTGCTCAACCCCAACTACATCGAGGACCGCGTCGTCGACGAGGTCGACGGCAAGACGGTCGTCACCTACACGATCAACCCCGACGCCGTCTGGAACGACGGCACGCCCATCGACTGGACCGCGTTCGAGAACACGTGGATCGCGAACCGCTCCTACGAGGAGGGATACAACCCGAGCTCGACGGACGGCTACGACGTCATCGAGTCGGTCGCGGCGGGCGAGGACGACAAGCAGGTCGTCGTCACGTTCTCGCAGGTCTACCCGTGGACGGACTTCCTGTTCTCCGCCCTCCTGCACCCGGCCGTCGACAGCCCCGAGGTGTTCAACGAGGGCTTCATCGACGAACCGCACGCGGAGTGGGGCGCGGGGCCCTACACGATCGACACGTTCGACGCGAACGGCGGAACGGTCACGTTCGTGCCGAACGAGAACTGGTGGGGCGACGAGCCGCTGCTCGACAAGGTCACCTTCCGCCAGCTCGACGACACCGCCGAGATCAACGCGTTCCGCAACGGCGAGATCGACCTCGCGGTGACGAACACGGAGGACCGCCTGTCGCAGGTGTCCGACATGGAGGGCATCGAGATCTACCGCGCGCAGCGCACGTCCAACAACCTCCTCGAGATCAACGCCGAGCGCGAGCAGTTCGCCGACCTCGCCGTCCGCGAGGCGATCTTCAAGGCGATCGACCGCGAGCAGATCAAGGAGGTCGTCTGGAACGGCCTCAACTACACCGAGGAAGACGCCGGCTCGTTCAACATGTACCCCTTCGAGGAGGGCTACGTCGACGCGCTGTCGGAGGCCGGCTGGTCGTTCGACGTCGACGAGGCGAACGCCATCCTCGACGAGGCCGGCTGGGTCGCGGGCGACGACGGCATCCGTGAGAAGGACGGGCTGCGCCTGGAGGGCCGCCTCCCCACGTTCGGCGACGACCCCGTGGTCGAGGCGCGCGCGCGCGTCATCCAGACGCAGCTCGCCGAGATCGGCATGGAGCTGACGATCGACGCGCGCCCCGTGAGCGACTTCTCGACGGTGCTCTCGACGAAGGACTGGGACCTCGTCATGCTGTCGTTCGTGTCGGGGTCGGCGTCGGGCGTGCAGTTCATGTGCCAGATCTACTGCACCGACAGCTCGCTCAACCTCTCGGCGACTGGAACGCCCGAGATCGACGAGCGGATCGCCGAGGTGAACGCCCTCCCCACGAAGGAGGAGCAGAACGAGGCCGGCATGGCGCTCGAGTCCGAGATCATGGCCGAGACCTGGGGCATCCTCCCCCTGTACAGCGGGCCGTGGATCAACGCCGTGACGTCGGGCATCGCCAACCTCACACCGGAGGGCTACACGGGACTCGACCTCTACGGCGTGCAGCCGGTCGAGAACCAGGGCTGGATGGCGTCGGCGGAGTGATCCGCTGACCTCCCGTCCCGGAGGGGCCGCCGACCTCGCGTCGACGGCCCCTCCGCCGTTGAGCTGGCTACCATGACGCCATGCCCGCCCGCATCTCCCCCGTGCAGGTCGTGCTCGTGCACGGCATCCGCACGTCGGCGACGATGTGGCGGCCGCAGGTCGCGCATCTGCGTCGACGCGGAGCCGGCGTCCACCTCGCCGAGCTGCCGGGGCACGGCGCGCGGATGGACGAGCCGTGGTCGCTCGACGAGGCCGTCACGACGATCGACCGCACCGTGCGCCGCGCGGCGGAGTCGGGGCCCGTGCTGCTCGTCGGGCATTCGATGGGCGGGCTCCTGTGCGCGGAGCTCCTCGCCCGCGAGACCGCGCCGCCCGTCGCCGGGTTCGTGGCGGCCGGTGCGACAGCGCTCCCCCGGGGCGCGGGGCTGCGGGCGTACCGTCTCCTCCTCCGCGGATTGCGCATCTCGCCGGGGAACGGGCTGTGGCTCGTCCGGCGCATCCTGGCCGCCACGCTCCCGGAGGAGACGCGCCTCGACTTCGGCGCAGGCGGATACGCTCTCGCCGCCGAGGACGCCGCGCTCGCGAGCCTCGCGACGATCGACCTGCGGCAGGCGCTCCCCCGTCTGCGCGCGCCGGTGTGGTTCGTCAACGGCGAATGGGACCAGCTCCGCCTCCACGAGCGCGAGTTCGTGCGTCTCGTGCCGCATGCCGAGCTCGTCGTCGTGCCGCGGACGACCCATCTCGTCACCGCCATGCGCCCGCGGGTGTTCGACGCCCTGCTCGACCTCGCGATCGCGTCGATCGCGCGTCCGGATGGCGCGGACTGACCTGGTAGCATTGTCCCTTGGCTTGCGTGTGGGGCCACCCACACCGCCGTACGACGCCCCTCTCCCGTCACGCGGCACTTCCGAAAGCTCACCTGAACGAAAGTCATTCGACGTGGCAAACATCAAGTCGCAGATCAAGCGCATCAAGACCAACGAGAAGGCGCGCGAGCGCAACAAGGCCGTCAAGAGCGAGCTCAAGTCGCTCGTCCGCAAGACGCGCGAGGCCGTCGCCGCCGGCGACAAGTCGGCCGCCGAGGCCGCGCTGCTCAAGGCGTCCAAGAAGCTCGACAAGGCCGTGAGCAAGGGCGTCATCCACAAGAACCAGGCCGCGAACCGCAAGTCGGGCATCGCGAAGCAGGTCGCCGCTCTCTGAGCAGCTCCCTCGTCGGAAGGCCCGTCCCGCATCGCGGGGCGGGCCTTCTGCTGCGTCGCGGGCTCAGCGCCCGAACGGCGCGCGCGTGGAGACGACCGTGACCATCCGCTCGAGGGCGAACACCGGGTCGCGCGAGGCGCCCTTCACCTCTGCGTCGGCACGCGCGATGGCCTGGATGGCGAGCGCGAGCGCTCGCTCGTTCCAGCCCGACTGCAGATCGCGGCGGGCGCGATCGACCTGCCAGTCCTTCATGCCGAGGCGCATCGCGAGCTGACGCGCGGGTTCGCGGGAACCGGCCACGCGCGCCATCGTGCGGAGCTTCATGGCGAACGCCGCCACGAGCGGAACAGGATCGGCGCCCGAGTCGAGCGCGTGCCGCAGGGCGACGAGCGCCTCCCCGTAGCGGCCGGCGATCGCGGTGTCGGCGACGGCGAAGGCGTTCGTCTCGACGCGGCCACCGTAGTAGCGCGACACGACGTCCTCGGTGATGTCGCCCTCGACGTCCGCGATGAGCTGCTGGCAGGCCGCCGCGAGCTCGGCGAGTTCGCCCGTGAATGCCTGCGTGAGGGCCTGCAGCGCGCGGGGCGCGATCCGTCGCGCAGCGGCCTGGAACTCGCCGGCGGCGAAGTCGACGCGGTCGGAGTCGCGCTTGACGGCGGGGCACGGGACCTCGACGCCGCGCCCCGCACCCGCGCGGATCGCGTCGAGCAGCTTCTTGCCGCGCACCGTCGCGCCCGTGTGCCGCAAGACGAGTGTGGCACCCTCCTGCGGGGCCTCCAGGTACGCGAGGGCCTCGGTGAGGAACGCGTCGGAGCACTTCTCCACTTCGGAGACCCGCACGAGGCGCGGCTCGCCGAAGAGGGACGGCGACGTCACGGCGAGGAGCGTGCCCGACGTGTAGTCGGACGCGACGATGTCGGTGATCTCGAGCGACGGGTCTTCGGCTCTGAGGTAGTCGCGGACACCCGCGATGGCGCGTTCGGCGCAGACCTCCTCGGGTCCGGAGACGAGGACGACGGGTGCGGGCTCCGGCTTCCGCCATGACAGCTGCGGGATGGCCGTCTTCGCGGTCTTCGCGGGGGTCTTGCGGGGTGCGGCGGCCATCCCCCCAGCCTATCCGCGACCGCCGACGCCGTCCGGCGTCAGCGGCGGCCGACGGGGAGCGGAGGGACGCCGGGCGTGCAGAGCACGAGGGCGCCTCCCGCCTCGTGGAGCTCGAGCGACGGGAACTGCTCCAGCACGAGCGCCACGAACCCGACATCGGGCACGGTCATCCTCGCGTCCACGGTGCCGGGGACGAGCTCGGCGGCGAGCAGGCGCCGCAGGGCCCTGCCGCGGCCACGGCCGCGTCCGAGCGCCACGTGGTGGGAGAACTCCAGGACGCCGTCGTCGCCGCGGACCACATCGACGGCGGCGTCGCGATCGGGCGAGAGGACGATGTCCCGCCGGGGGTCGCGCAGCCGGCGCAGGACCCCGGCCGCGAGGATGGCGAGGACCGCACCCGCGACGACGAGGAGGTGACCGACGGCGACGAGCGCGACGACGGCGGTCACGGCGGCCCCGTGCACGAGCGTGCCGGCCACCGCGGACCCCGCGGCGAGGAGAGCGAGCGCGGCGAGCAGCCAGCGGAGGCCCATGCCGGACATCCCTCGGAGGCGCAGGCGCACGGACATCCGGACCAGCAGAGGCAGATCGTGCAGCGTCGCGCGCTCGAGCGTGCAGCCGCCGTCGTCTGCGCCGCGGGTGGGCGTGTGAGGAGACATGGCGCTCATGGGACGCAACGCACGTTGTCGCTCGCTGCGTACACGTTGACGAGCGCGCCGGGCCCTGCGGTCGCGACGATCGTCGCGCCGTTGCGCGCGTGCAGGGTGCCGCTCGTGCGGGCGTTCGCGATCGATCCCGTGCTCACGAGCGCCGCCGTGCTGTAGTTGCTGCACCCGGTCCACGAGAGCATCGTCCCCGCTCCGGCCGTGCTCTCGAACGCGCAGACCCGGCCGGACGGGCAGCGGCCGACGGACGCGAGCGCGTCCACCCTCGCCCCCGTCGACGCGAGACGCAGCTCCATCCCGATGGCCGGCCAGACGACGCGGTCGCCGGCGACCACGACACCGCCCTCCACTTGCGCGAGGGCGTATCGGATGGCCGGGTCGAGGTCGTCGTCGGGGGCCGCGGAGGCGGGAAGGGGTGCGGCGACCGCCACGAAGAGGATGGCGAGGGTCGCGAGAAGACGTCTCATGTGCTGTCCAGGGTCCAGGGGGCGCGTTGTGCTCGGGTGCACGACGCCCTTCATAGAGGTTGTGTCGCGAGAAGCCGATTCCTGACATCCGGATTCCCGGGCGTGTCAGGACTCGATGCCCCACAGCGTATAGCTGATGATCGATCCCGCGGGGATCGTGTCGAGATCGTCGAGAAGGGCCGACTCGGCTCCGACGATGCGCCCGGTCTCCCGCGACACGAGCCAGGTGACCTCGTGCGTCGCGGTCGCGGCCGACAACCCGACGACGGGTCGGCCCTCCCGGTCGGGCGCCTCGCCCTCCACGACGACGTCGCCGGCATCGGCCAGCAGGTCGAGCAGCACGGCCTCCTGCTCGTCCGACAGCGTCCACTGCTGCAGCAGCCCTTCGACGGCCGTCATGAGATCGGCCGCGGTGTACGTCTCCGGCAGACCGTAGCCCGACAGCGCGGCGAGGAGGGAGCCGGTGTCCGCCGCGGGCGGATCGACGACGGGAGTGGTGAACTCGCCCGGGGCGAACACGAGGTCCGACAGCACCGTGCCCGGCTCCGGGGCGTCGACCGCGTCGTCGTCCCAGGTGGATCGGGCAGCGGTCACGGTCGACCGGCCAGAGAGGTCGGGCTCCCACACGAGGCTCGTCCGCTCGGGGGCGCGCGCGGTGACGACGACGTCGTCTTCGCCGTAGGAGATGTCGAGGTACCAGCCGAGCGCATCCACGGCTCGAACGGGTTCGGACACGACGACGTCCGCGTCCTCCAGCTCGGCTCTGGCCTCCGCCACGACGTCGACAGCGGAATCCGAGACGGGCGCGTAGTCGAGCGGCGGGGGCGTCAGCGCGTGGGCTCCCTCGCCGCCGCCCAGCCAGGGGGTCGTGAGCGAGATGGCGAGGACTCCGGCCGCCGCGGCGGCGACGAGGAGGAGACCCCGGGTCCGGCGGCGCCCCGCCCCGCCCTCTCGCGCCACGATGCGATCGCGGACGTCGTGCGCGCGGAGACCCGCGTCGGCGGGCGTGCGGGCCGGGTCCGCCGCCCGGATGAGGTCGGCGAGGTCGTCGTCAGCGTGCACGGGCGGCCACCTCGCCGTCGGAGAGCAGGCGGCGAAGTCGCGCGCGTCCCCTGCTGAGAGCCTTCCAGACCGCGTCCACGCGGCATCCGAGCACCTCGGCGACCTCGTGGGGCGCCAGTCCCTCCCAGTACGTCAGCGCGATCGCCTCCCGCTCGCGATCGGGCAGTGACCGGATGGCCCTGACCACGTCCATCCGCTCGTCGTCCAGCCGGTCGTCCCGCTCGCCGCCCGAGGCGAGGGCGACCTCGACGTTCCGGGTGGTGTCGAGGCGCCTGCGGTGGTTGAGGATCTGGTTCGCGGCCGTGCGGTAGAGCCAAGGCAGGCCCGGGGGCGAGTCGGGGGCGAGTCGACGCCATGCGATCTCGAAGGTCTCGGCGGCGAGCTCCTCTGCGATGGCGGTGTTGTGCACGCGACGCTCCACATATCGGACGACTGGGCCGTAGAACTGGTCGAAGAGGACGCTGAAGACCTCGCGTCGCCCCATGGCTCTCTCACCCTCCGGCGCGCCTCTTCACCCTGTATGTGTCGCGAGACGCCGATTCCTGACATTCGATGTCGTCCGGATCCCAGCTTCGCACGGAGACCCGCCTCGCGCCCTCCCCCACGCGGCAGCGACCCCGCCGACGGGTCGTCGGCGGGGTCGCTGCGGAAGTGCTCAGGCCTGGGGCGGCGCCGGGGGCGCCGGCGGCCTGCCCTGCACGGGCGGCTGCGGGGGCACGGGCGGCTGGGGCGGCGCAGGCGGCTGGCCGTACTGCGGCTGGCCCTGACCCTGCGGCGGCTGCTGGTTCTGCGCGAGATGCGCGTTGAGCTGGGCCTGCTGAACGTAGAGCTGCGCCTGCTGCACGTTCATCTGCTGGTCGTGTCGGAGGGCGGCCTGATCGGCGAACAGGTGCTGCTTGATCTTGTTCGCGAACGACTCGAGCTTGGCCTTCTCGAGGATCGACACCTGCACGACCTGGCGCCCGCCGCCGTTGTTCGTCACGACGAAGGTCGCGCTCATCGCGTTGGCGATGTTCGCGCCGGCGAGCAGGAGGAAGATGAGGCCGAGCACCCAGGCGTTGCCGAAGAGCATGAGCGAGACGATGAGCCACACGATGCCCCACACGACGCGGCCGACGTGGAATCGCGTGTTCACCGACACGCTCGCGGTGTTGGCGAGCGGCGTCGTCTCCTCGTTGTGTCCGAGCGGGATGAGGCCGAACAGGGTGTTGGCCTGGTCCCACACGAGGCGCGTGCTGCTGACGGCGAGCGTCGTCTTGATCCAGAACAGCAGGACGGACGGGCTGAGCTCCGTCCGGTCGATCTCGCGCTCTCCCGGCGCGAAGGTGATCTGTGCCATGGTTCCCCCGTAGCGTGATGGTGGCGAGGCCCGACCGGTCGCTGCGTCCGCGCGAGCAGAGGGTTCTCAGGTGGTCGTGACCAAATATACAGGGACTGTCCAACATTGCCATTTGATTGCGCCCATCGCGTCATCCTCCCTGCTCGCGCCACACCCACAGACCGCGCGCATCCTCGCCGGCGAGCACGAGACCGTCGAGGTCGGTGCGAGCCACCGCTGCGCCGACGGCGGCGAGCTCCGCGAGGAGCACGCCGGTCGGGTGCCCGTAGTCGTTGTCGGCGCCGACTCCCACGAGAGCGAGATTGGGTGCCGCCAGGCGGTACAGCTCGCCATCCTGATCCGCGCTTCCGTGGTGCGCGACCTTGACCACGTCGTATTCGCCGGCGACGGCGCCGGTCGCCACGAGAGCGGACTGCGCCGATGCACCGAGATCGCCCAGGAGGAGGGTGCGCGGGATGCCGCCGCCCGCGATCTCGATGACGACGCTGGCGTCGTTGCCTTCGGGGAAGGCACGGCTCGCCAGCCGGGGCCAGAGCACGCGCCATTGCGCGTCCGCGAGGCGCCCCGTCATGCCCGCCGATGCCTCGATGAGCTCTTGCGCGTGCACCTGGGCGATCCACTCCGCTCCGTCGTCGCCCACAGGGCCATGCAGGAGCGTGCCCGTCCGCCCCGCGACCGCCTCGACGCCGCCGACGTGGTCGAGATCGAAGTGCGTGAGGACGAGCAGGTCGACGCGGTCGACGCCCAGTCGCGTGAGGCACGCGCGCAGGGGCGCCGACTCCGGCCCGGTGTCGACGAGCGCGACGGCATCCGACGAGCGGAGAACGATCGCGTCGCCCTGCCCCACGTCGCACAGCGCGACGGACCATCCGGCGGGTGTCGTGAGCGGGCCCGCCACACCCCCGAGCGCTCCGGCTCCCGCACCCGCACCGACGGCGATCGCGAGGACTGCGGTGGCCGCGCGCCTCACCGCGACGCGCACCTGCGCGGGCCGCACGTGCTCGGGGCGCAGGATGACGACGACCGTCGCGGCGTCGACGATCGCGAGCGCGACGAACCCCCCGAGACCTCCCCACCACGGCACGGCGGCGCCCGGCAGCGCCGCGAAGACGTGCGCCGTCTGCGCGATCCAGGCGGCCGGCACCCAGGCGACGACCGCGAGGCCCTGAGCCACCACGGGCAGCGTCTGGAGGACGCATGCGAGCAAGCCGACGATGGTCGCGGCCGGGGCGGCGGGAGCGGCGACGAGGTTGGCGACGACTCCGTACAGCGGCACGGCGGGTGCCAAGAGCAGGATGATCGGCCCGCACGCGAGCTGTGCCGACAGCGGCACGGCGATCGCCAGGGCCAGCAGACGCGGCATCACGCGCTCCAGTCCGCGCGCGAGCGGTCCGGCGAGCAGGAGGAGCGCGGCGGTGGCGGCCGCCGACAGCACGAACCCGTAGGACGTCGCGAGCCACGGATCGACCACGAGCAGGATGACGACCGCCGCGGCGAGCGCAGGAACCCCTGCGCCCGCCCGGCCGGCGAGGAGCGAGAGCATCGCGATGCCCGCCATGCTCGCCGCCCGCACGACGCTCGGCTCCGGCGTCACCAGCATGACGAAGCCGGCCAGCACGGCGCCCGCGAGCACGAACCGGAGCAGGCGAGGCAGCCGCAGCAGTGCGGCCAGCCCGAAGGCGAGGCCGACCACGATCGCGCAGTTCGCCCCGGAGACGGCGGTGAGGTGCGTGAGGGACGACGCCTTCATGTCGGCGTCGAGCTCGGGCGAGATCGCACGCGTGTCGCCGACCGCGAGCCCGGGGAGGAGGCCCGCTCCCGGCTCCGGGAGCCCTGCCACGACGTCTCCCGCGAAGCCGTCGCGCAGCGCTGCGGCAACGGCGAGCACACCGGACGGCTCCGCCACCACGCGGACCGCATCGGCGAACACGACGAGCACGGCGCGGTCGCCCGCGTCTGTGGCGCGGGCTGTGCCGCGGATCTCGACGACCGCCCCGAGGTCGAGCGCGGCGCCCGCCGCCAGGGCGTCGACAGGCACCGCGACGGTCACAGGAAGCGCGGCGTCGGCGGTGGCGCGCCCCACGCGCATCGTCGTCGCGGCGCCGTCGAACCAGAGGTTCTCGCCGACCCTGCGCACCTTCGTCTCGACGTCGATCGTGGCCGTCGTGAAGACGTCGCCGTCCGACATCCACGCGCGGACCTCGCTGCGCGACGGCTCGGCGAGCCACACCTGAGCCACCACCGCCGCGGAGAAGGCGGCACCGACCCCGATGAGAGAGAGGGCGACCGTCGGCCCCCGCGCTGCCATCCGGACGACGCTTGCCGCGCAGACGAGCCCGCCTGCCGCTGCGAGCCATCCCGCCAGGTCGGGTGCGAGCACGCCGATGAACCCTGCCCCCCACGCGGCAGCCGCGACCGGCACCATCCGCAGGTCGCGACGGCTCGCGACGGCACCGTCGACGCCCACGATCGCGCCCCTCACACCGTCACGAGAGGGCGGAGCGATTCGAGCATCGCGTCTCCGATGCCCGAGACCGCCAGCAGATCCTCGACGGCCGCGAACGGGCCGTTCTCTTCGCGCCACGCGATGATACGTCCGGCGATCGCGGGCCCGATCCGCGGAAGCTCCTCGAGCGCCGCGGCGTCTGCCGAATTGAGGTTCACCAGGCCGGGTGCGGCGGGATCACCGGGAGCATCGGGGACGCCTGATGCCGGTGCCTCCCCTTCCGCCGGGACCGCGAGCTGCTCACCGTCGGCGACGGGGCGGGCCAGGTTGACACCCGATTCGTCGGCGTCATCGGCGAACCCGCCTGCCGCCGACACGGCGTCGACGACGCGGGCTCCCGCGTCGAGCACGTACAGGCCGGGCTCGCGCACGGCGCCCTGCACGTGGACGTACAGCTGCCCGGCCGCGATCGACGCGGTCGGCGCGGCCGACGTCGCGATCGATACCGGCTCGACGGGAGACGCGGCGCCCCGCCATACGCCGATCCCGATCACGACGGCGAGTGCCCCGAGCGCGAGCACGATCACCCCGCCCGCGCCGAGGCGCGCACGGGGAGAGCGCAGCCGCGGACCATCCGTCACGCCGCCACGCTAGGACGGCGGAGTGCGCCCGCACGGTGCCTCCGGCCGACTGGGGAACGGCACGCCGCGCGGGCGAGGGCTGTGCACGGATGGTCGGAGCCGGCGAGTAGAGCGCGGCGGTTGCATCGAGCGGCCGCCGGGCCACTCCCATGCATGCCGGAATCCGTGGATCAGCTTTGCGTGGATGCTTCCTCGAGTGTGATCTGTGCGGGGAGGTCCTCGCCTGTCTCCGCGACGACCTGCTCGAAGACCTGTGAGGTTCCGCGGCCGGCAGTGTCCTGAGATGCCGCGTAGATGCCCGCGTTCGCTCCGGTGACGTAGTACTGCGATGCGAGATCGCCTTCCAGTCCGGAGGCCGTGAGGTAGAGAAGGTAGGTGTCACCGACTTTCACAAGCTCGGTGGGAGATGCCTGTTGGGTTCCTCCGTCTTGTCGCACGATGATCTCAGACCCCACGGTGGGGCCGTCGGACTTCACGACCTTGTCGATCACCACGGTGGAGAGTGTGAACTCGGCGGTCTTGTCCTCCTCGATGTCGTTCGCGCTCTCCTGCGAGATAACGTGCACGACCGCGACGACGACGCTGTCGTCCGCGAGCGCTTGGACCGACTCGTACAGCTGCACGCGTGAGAAGTGTGCATCCGTGGTGGTGCATCCCGTCAACGACACTGCTCCGATCGAGAGAAGCGCGATGAGCGCATGCTTTCGCGTGAATCGCATTTCGGTTTCTCCCTTAGTAGAGGTAGTTAATTCCGTTGATATCGTCGGTGGTGAGGCCGCGCACACCGAGATTCCACGTTTTTTCGACAAATGTGTGCATCACACGGTCGGCAACGGTTGTGTGAGCGAGTCCGAAGCCATGTCCAAGCTCATGTTCCCAGAAAACCTTGAGTCGCGTCGAGGGTGATCCGGAAAGGTAGTAGCTGTTGAGTCGAGCGTACGATGCAGTGATGAGGCCCAAGCTGAACGGGCAATTCCATTCGTTTCGACCCGCCCATCCCGTTTGGCCGTAGTTCGCTGCGGCCGCCGTGTACGTATTCGTGGAACTGCTGCTCTTGTAGACGTTGAGCTGTGTGTTGTTGTGATAATCCGCGACCGCGAGTTCGAAACCTGTCATGTACGTGCTCGTCGAGGGGACGCCAGACGGGTTGATGTTGATCGTGGTCGAGTTCCATTTACACCCGTTGAGAACGTAGGCGCTCGCCGGTGTCGCCGCGAGCGGGCTGACCAGCACCCCGAGGATGGCTGCCACACCCAGCAGTCTCAGCCGACGTACTCTCCTGGTGTTGGAATCGGAACCGCGTGAGCTCTTTACCATGTTGCCCCGCGTATTCGCGCTTCGCGCATCTCAGATCGATGGCAAAATGGCCACCTGATCTGGAGCATAACGGTAGACCAGGTTGCACGTCCATCAGTCTGTCTTCTGGTGCAATCGCTCACACGATGGTCCGTCCCATGTCTCGAACCTGAGTGGTCTGGCGGTTTGCCGGGACAGCTTGTCAGATGGCGTCGACGTCGATCACGAACGGGCGCAGGCCCTCCCTCCGTGCACGCACGCTGAGGCAGGGCGCGCCGCTCACGGACCGTGTCGCACCATGCCGCTCGCTGAGATCGACGCGTCAGACGCGGAGGACAGTGCGCGGATCGACGGTGATACTGCCGTCAGGCTCCGTCTGACCCTGAAACGCGTACGGTCCCGATCGCACGATAACCTCGGTGCCCATGTCGGGCGGTGTCCAACGGTCTTCGTCGTGTTCCAGGGCGTCCCAGTCCCACCCGTTCAGGGAGGGCCCGATGCCCTGCGGCGGTGCGGAGGCGGCGATCACGGATCCACAGAACTCTGCACGGCGTCCAGGCGTGCCCGAGTCGATGACGTAGCCGGAGAAGCTCGCTGACTTGGAGACGTGGGTGCCCATCGCACCTTTTGTACAGGATGAGCGGGGCCACGTCCACCGGAATGGCTCCCGACGAGCTGCATCGGGACGCCTTTCGGCAACGGATCTGGGTGACGGTGCCGTACGAGATAGACGGAGAAGACACGTCGGCGGGCGTCGGCTACGACCTCGAGTACCGACGATCGATTGACGGGAGCGTCCACGTCGTCGTGGGATCGCTGCAGGTGTCCACGGACTGACATCCGAAGCGATCGCCGTAGAGCAGGGCGTTGTCACTCGCCGTGACGCCGCTCCTCCCATTCAGGCAGTCGACCACGATCCCGACACGCGATGGTGAAATCTCCTGCTCGCTTGGGCGGAAGGAGTCCGCACGTCCCGCCTCCGACAGCCGCGACACGCCCGGGATCGCGTTTCCCCTCCAGTTGTCAGATATCGCCACGTCAAGACACATATCTCGTAGAGGGACACGTCGGCTGCCGGTCCCTGGACGGCTTGGTGATGGACGGGAGATCGACGATGAGGCGACCCACGATGGCAGGCCTCCTGGTGAGCGCCATCGCGTTGGCGGGGTGCGCGACCACCGATCCGAACGGCGGGCCGGACCCGACCGACGGTGGTTCGTGGGCGAGCATCACCGCCTACGTGCTGGGTCCCAGCCCGGACAGCGCGCACGAGGTCGTCCTCTGTGAAGACGGTGCGGCCGAGTCGCTCCCGCCGAACTGCGTCGGCACACCCATCAGCAACTGGGACTGGGAGACGGTGCCCCACGAGACTGTCGGAGAGGACCCGACGGTTCGCTTCGGCTACTACGATCTCGAGTTCCGCCGATCACTGGACGGGACCGTGGAAGTCGACATGGGCTCCGTGGAGGTGTCGACCGACTACCTCTGAAGTCATCGCTGCGGAGCAGAGGGCGTCACGAATCGTGACGCCCTCTGCTCTCATCGAACGGGAAACACCGCATGTCTGCGTGAAGCTCCTACGCGCGGCCTGCCGTCTCAGAGAACAGTCGCGAAAGGACGGGGTCGACGATGTCCCTCTGCGCGAGGAGTGCGACCGGAGGATGGAAGCTCTTCAGGAACGCCGCGTAATTCGGGTTCTAGGGTGAAGCTCGCCAGCGTCGCGGCCCATGGATTCACGCACCCATGCGCGTCACAGGGGCGGAACCGTGTGCGCCTCCGCGCATCCCTCTCCTACTCCGGGAGCGAATCGAACCCGTCGACCTCCGCTTGCTGACGCTGTAGGGACTCGGCGTCATCGCTCGTCCCCCAGATCCCGGCGAGCCGATCACCGTCAGCAGAGTAGACGCCGACGCCGGGAATGCCCCAGTTGACGATCGTGTACGTGTACGACTCGGTCGACGAGCTGGAGAAGCTGTCCACGCTCCCGACACCACCCACGCTGCGCGTTGCGCCGCCGGGCAGGGCGATCGTCGATCCGACGAGATCGCAGCCGAGCGCTCCGGCTGCCGGCATGTCGTCGACGCTGATGCTTCGAAGCGAACACTGCTCGAGATCCTCGTACCCCGCCGGCACCTCAACGCCGTCGCCACCGCCGCACGCAGACAGCATGACCGCCAGCCCGATGAGAGAACCAGCAATGACTGGACGTTTCGTGAACTGCGCCACACCGAGGGCCTAACCGGTACCGTGTCGTCTGCGCATCCAGGCGGAGTAGATGAACGCGCCCAGCAGTGCGATCGCCGTCAGCGCTCCCGACCACGCGGGGACGTTCACGGCCCACATCATCAGAACGACGAGCCAGATCACGAGGGCGACGGTGAGAGACAGATCGAGCCCGGGGCGAGAGATCGCTCGCCACCAGCTGGGTCGTAATTCGTCATCGTTCATCTCGACAAAGGGTACCCGCAGGTTGGTGCCGACACACATCATGAATGGGCGCGTGCCCAGGCGAGTTCGCCCTCGGAGTAGGGGTTGTCCTCCATGATTGTCGACTCCTCTCGCGGGCACGGAGTTCCTGTCGCTGATGGTAGCGCCGCGATATCGCTCAGGTCAGCACTGCATTGTCGCCGCTTGAAAGGTCCGACCGTCCACCAATCAAGCGGACACAAGGGACGTCACGCCGGTCTCGGTGTGACTCGTCGTCATCGTCACAGGACCCTGTGGACGCGGAGTTTGTCGCCCGGGGTGAATCCCAGCCGAACGTAGCCCGCCTGCAGCTCGGGGGTGCGCGCGACCGCGACGAGCACCCGGCCGGACGGCAGGCCACGGAGCGTTCGCACCGCGAGCCGGAACGCTGCGGCCCCGTCGGCGGCCGTGCGGGCGGCGAGGGATTCCACGACCCAGTGCTCTCCGGGAGGAGTCTCCTCCCCCACCGCCGACAGGCTCTTCGACGCGCCGCCGCCACCGAGCGTGAGGAACATCGCGACTGCGATCCAGACGATCACAGCGAAGTACGCGGACGCGACGACCCGGGACAGCACCCCCGCGATCGAGAAGCCGGCCGAAGCGAGGAGCAGACATCCGTACTGCAGGAGCAGGAAGAGCGCGATGAAGCCCACAGCCAGGATCAGCAGCATCGCCGCATCGCGAGCGACCGACCGCCGTCGGACGACGACCATCGCCCGGCTGTCCCTCGTGGCGGACAGCCCCCGGCGCATCCACGCGGACGTCACGGAGAGCCACGACAACGGGAGCACTCCGATGGCAACCCAGCGTCTTCCGGCTCGGCGGCCCGCCGACACGGCCTCGCTGCGCGTGCGCGCGGCATGGCCGCACCAGCGATCTGCGATCGCTCCCCCGAAAGCACGCGCGTGGGTCCAGGCCAGGGCGGGGATCTGCGTCCCCCGAGCGCGCGTCATGCTCCGATCATGCCAGGCCGCCGGATCGTCCTCCGTGTCGCGAACAGCGGTGGCGCGTGCGTCGCGCGATACGCCGCGAGGGTAGCGTGCGGGATACGCCGCGCGCGAGGACCTGAAGCCCCCGGACCGCCGCCCAGTCGCGGGCGACGCCGGCGTGGCAGGTTGCGGCGCTGAGCCGGCGGCCGCGCGCCCGGGCGCCCTTCTGTTCCGGCTTCCCTGAGCCCCGCCACGTCTACTTCGTCGAGAAGCTCACGACCTTCGGCGCACGCACGATCGCGCGCGTGATCTCCTTGCCGCCAAGCGCGCGCACGACCCGCTCGTCGCCGCGCGCGAGCGCCTCGAGGGAGGGGCCGTCGATCTTGGCCGGCACCTGCAGGGTCGCACGCACCTTGCCGTCGATCTGCACGACCGCCGTCACCTGCTCGTCGACGAGCAGCGTCGGGTCGGCCGAGCGCCAGGTGACGAGGCCGACCGACGGCTCGTAGCCCAGCGTCTCCCACATCTCCTCGGCCGTGTGCGGGGCGAACAGGTCGAGCACCATGGCGGTCGCCTCGACCGCCTCGCGCACGGCGGGGTCACCGGCCCCGGGGCCCTGGTCGATCGTCTTGCGGATGGCGTTGACGAGCTCCATGAGGCGCGCGACCACGACGTTGAACTTCGTGTGCTCCACGAGCGTGGGCGCCTCAGCGAGCAGGCGGTGCGTGACACGGCGCAGCGCCTGGTCGCCCTCAGCCCACACGACGTCGACAGGGCTCGTCACCTCGTGCGCGGCACGCAGCGCGCGTGCGAGGAACTTCTGCGCACCCGTCGTGGAGACGTCCTTCCAGTCCTTGTCGTCCTCCACGGGGCCCGCGAACGCGAGCGCGACGCGCAGCGCGTCGGCGCCGTGCGCGGCGAGCTCGTCGCTGAACAGCACGAGGTTGCCCTTCGACTTCGACATCTTCGCGCCGTCGAGGATGACCATCCCCTGGTTGATGAGGCTCGAGAACGGCTCCGTGAAGTCGACCTTGCCGAGGTCGAACAGCACCTTCGTGATGAAGCGCGCATAGAGCAGGTGCAGGATGGCGTGCTCGACGCCGCCGATGTACGCGTCGACGGGCGCCCACCGCAGCGCGTCCTTCTCGGCGAACGCGACATCCTGGTTGCCCGGCGACAGGAACCGCAGGAAGTACCAGGAGCTGTCGACGAACGTGTCCATCGTGTCGGGGTCGCGCAGCGCCGCCTCGCCCGTCTCCGGATCGGTCGTCTCGACCCATCCGGTCGCCGCACCGAGCGGCGACTTGCCCTTCGGCTTCAGATCGAGGCCCTCGGCCGACGGCAGACGCACGGGCAGCTGGTCGGCGGGAACCGGCACGACCCGGCCGTCCTCGGTGTGGACCATGGGGATGGGCGTGCCCCAGAACCGCTGGCGCGAGATGAGCCAGTCGCGCAGCCGGTACTGCTTCGCGGCGCGGCCGGTGCCCGCCGCCTCGAGGCGCTCGATCGTGCGCGCGATCGCGTTGCGCTTGGAGAGCCCGTCGAGCGCGCCGGAGTTGATCATTCGGCCATCGCCGGAGAGCGCCACGCCCGTCTGCTTCGGGTCGTCGAGCGGCATCGGGTCGATGGGCACGCCATCGTCGTCCACCTCGATGACCGGGATCGCGCCCGTCACGGGTGCCGTCGTGTCGACGACGACGCGCACGGGCAGGTCGAACCGGATGGCGAAGTCGAGATCGCGCTGATCGTGCGCCGGCACGGCCATCACCGCGCCGTGACCGTAGTCGGCCAGCACGTAGTCGGCCGCCCAGATCGGCAGCCGCTCGCCGTTGACGGGGTTGATCGCGAACCGGTCGAGGAAGACGCCCGTCTTCGGGCGGTCGGCGCTCTGGCGCTCGATGTCGGTCTGCTTCTGCACCTGCTCCAGGTAGTCCTGGAACGCCATCCGCACCTCGGGCGACGAGCCGGAGGCGAGCTCCGCGGCGAGATCGCTGTCGGGGGCGACGACCATGAAGGTGGCGCCGTGCAGCGTGTCGGGGCGCGTCGAGAAGACGGTCACCTTCTCTGCGCGGCCCTCGATCTCGAAGTCGATGTCGGCGCCCACTGAGCGCCCGATCCAGTTGCGCTGCATCTGCAGCACCTTGTGCGGCCAGAAGCCCTCGAGCTGGTTGAGGTCGTCGAGCAGCCGGTCGGCGTAGTCGGTGATCTTGAAGTACCACTGCGTGAGCTTCTTCTTCACGACCTCGGCGCCGCACCGCTCGCAGTGCCCGTCGACGACCTGCTCGTTGGCGAGCACGGTCTGGTCGTTCGGGCACCAGTTGACGGGGCTCTCCTTGCGGTACGCCAGCCCGCGCTCGAACAGCTGCTGGAACAGCCACTGGTTCCACCGGTAGTAGTCATCGTCGCTCGTGTGCAGCACGCGGCTCCAGTCGAACGACACGCCGTAGGCCTTCAGGCTCTCCCGCTGCTGGGCGATGTTGGCGTACGTCCACTCCCGCGGGTCGGCGCCGCGCTTGATGGCGGCGTTCTCGGCGGGCAGGCCGAACGAGTCCCACCCGATCGGGTGCAGAACGTTGTAGCCGCGGTGGCGCCAGAAACGCGCCACGATGTCGCTGTAGAGGTAGTTCTCCGCGTGACCCATGTGGAGGTCGCCCGACGGGTACGGGAACATCGCGAGGACGTACTTGCGCGGGCGCGAGTCGCCTTCGCCGCCCGCGAGGAAGGTGCCGTGCTCGTTCCAGTACGCCTGCCACTTCGCCTGCACGGCGTGGACGTCGTTCTCTGCGGTCTCTACGGTGGTCTGCGACACGGTGGGATGAAGCCAATCAATCGAACTCGCCGCACGGGGCGCCGGGCGGCGGAAAATCGGGAGACTCCAGGTTAGCGCGCGTGGTCGACCCGTAAGCTCGGCACGTGATCAACGACGTCCTCCTCTGGATCCTGGATGTCGTCTCGTCGGTCGACCCCGTGCTGCGCGCCCTGCTCGCCGCGGCGGCGATCATGCTCGAGACGAGCGTGCTGGTCGGCCTCATCGTGCCGGGCGACACGATCGTCCTCGTCGCGGCGACGGGCGTCGGGTCGCTGTGGGAGGGGGTCGCGCTCGGCGCGGCCGTCGTCGCGGGAGCTCTCGTCGGCGAGAGCATCGGCTTCGGCCTGGGGCGCTGGCTCGGGCCCCGCATCCGGCACTCGTGGCTGGGCCGCCGCATCGGCGAGCACAACTGGGAGCGGTCGGAGCGCTACCTCCGCCGTCGCGGCGGCATCGCGATCTTCCTGTCGCGCTTCCTTCCCGTGCTGCACTCCCTCGTCCCCCTCACGGTCGGCATGAGCGGCTACTCCTACCGCCGCTTCCTCGCGTGGACCCTGCCTGCCTGTGTGCTCTGGTCGGGGCTCTACGTCTCGATCGCTGCGGGCGCCGCCGTCGGCTTCCGCCAGCTCGCCGACCAGGCCCATTACGCCGGGTACGTCTTCGTCGGCGTGATCGCGCTGTTCCTGGTCCTCGTCTTCGCCGGCAAGAAGCTGCTCTCGCGCCTCGAGCACCGGCATCTGCGCGCTCACGCCGACGGACCCGGGGATGCGGATGGAGCCGCGGGCCCGCGCGTGGAAGACTGAGCGCGATGCCCTCCACGACGCCCGCCCCGGGAAAGATCCACTGGGTCGCTCGCCTCGAGCGCCGCTTCCACGCCTGGCGCGAGCGCGTCGCACGCCGCAAGGGGCGCACGCCGACGGCCGTGCCGTTCGCGGGCTACGGCGGCGACGGGTGGATCCGCGTGCTGGGGCGCGTGCTCATCGTGCCGGCCGCGAAGGGCGGGCGCGACGGCCGCGTCGCGAGCGTGCGCGGATGGCGCTCGTTCGCGGGGATCCCCGTCGCCTACGCCTCCGTGACGATCACGGTGGGCGACGCCACCCACGAGGTCGCGGCGGATCGCGGCGGCGTCGTCGACGCCGTCATCCCCGCGGGGCTCGCCCCGGGATGGCAGACGTACCGGATGTCGGTCGAAGGCGGCGACCCGTCAGAGGGGCGCGTCTTCGTCGTCGACCCCGATGTGCGCTTCGGTGTCGTCTCCGACGTGGACGACACCGTGATGGTCACCGCCCTCCCCCGTCCGCTGCTCGCCGCCTGGAACTCGTTCGTCGTGCACACGCACGCCCGTCAGCCCGTGCCGGGCATGGCGGTGCTGCTCGAGCGTCTCGTCCGCGAGAACCCCGGTGCGCCCATGCTCTACCTGTCCACGGGCGCCTGGAACGTCGCGCCGACGCTCACGCGCTTCCTCTCCCGCCACCTGTTCCCCGCCGGCGCCATGCTGCTCACCGACTGGGGGCCGACGCACGACCGCTGGTTCCGCAGCGGGAGCGACCACAAACGCGACAACCTGCGTCGACTCGCGGAGGAGTTCCCGCACATCGAGTGGCTGCTCGTCGGCGACGACGGCCAGCACGACGACGAGATCTACACGTCGTTCACGCGCGAGTTCCCCTCGTCGGTCGCAGCCGTGGCCATCCGCCGGCTGTCGCCCGCCGAGGCCGTGCTGGCGGGCGGGCGCACCGCCGTCGACGACCACAGCGCCGCCGGCGTGCCGTGGGTGACGGGCGACGACGGCGCGGGGCTCGCCGAGCGGCTCGAGGCCGTCGGGCTGCTGAAGGCGTAGCCTGCCAGCGTGTGCGGACGTTTCGTGGTGGCCCAGGTCGGTTCCGAGCTCGTCGGCCAGCTGAGGGTCGACCTCGTCTCCGACGACCTCCCGGCTCCGTCGTTCAACGTGGCGCCGACGGACCGCGCGGCGATCGTGCTCGACTCCGCGAAGACCGACCCGCCCACCCGCCGCCTCGAGCCCGCGCGCTGGGGGCTCGTCCCGTCGTGGGCGAAGGACCCGTCGATCGGGTCGCGCGCGTTCAACGCCCGCGCTGAGGAGCTCGAGGAGAAGCGGATGTTCGCGCCCGCGCTCCAGAAGCGTCGCGCGGTCGTGCCCGTGACCGGCTACTACGAGTGGCACGTCGGCCCCGACGGCAAGGTGCCCCTCTTCATCCATCCGGAGGACGGCGACGCGCTCTTCCTCGCCGGTCTGTACGAGTGGTGGAAGGACCCGTCGAAGGCCCAGGACGACCCCGCGCGCTGGATGCTCAGCTTCACGATCCTCACTCGCGGGGCGGTCGGCGCGCTCGGCTCGGTGCACGACCGGATGCCCGTCTTCCTCGACGAGGACCACGCTGACGCATGGCTCGACACCGACGTGGACTACCCCCTCGACATCCTCGACGCCGCGCTCGATGACGCCCCGCGCGTCGCCGAGCGCCTCGTCCATCACCGTGTGTCGCCCGCGGTCGGCAACGTGCGCAACGACGGACCGGAGCTCATCGAGCCGGTCGGCTGACGTCGAGGGCGCGTCGTTAGGCTGGAGGGATGACCGTCCCCTCCGCCGCCCGCGCCCACATCGACGATCTCGCAGCCTTCGTCTCCGCGTCGCCGTCGTCGTACCACGCCGCGGAGGAGGCGGCCCGCCGGCTCGCGGCGGCGGGGTTCGCGCGCCTCGCCGAGTCGGATGCGTGGACGATCGACGGCGGCGGCCGCTACGTCGTCGTGCGCGACGGGTCGGTCATCGCGTTCGCGCTGCCCGAGGGCGCCGGCCCCCTCACCCCGTTCGCGATCGTGGGAGCGCACACCGACTCCCCCGGCTTCAAGCTCAAGCCGAAGCCGACGACGGCGGGACCCGGTGGATGGCGCCAGCTCGGCGTCGAGGTGTACGGCGGCCCGCTCCTCAACTCCTGGCTCGACCGCGAGCTGGAGCTCGCCGGCCGTCTCGTCGCGCTCGACGGCGCAGAGCACCTCGTCCGGACGGGTCCTCTGCTGCGGATCCCGCAGCTCGCCGTGCACCTCGACCGCTCCGTCAACGACGAGCTCGCGCTCGACAAGCAGCGCCACACGCAACCCGTGTGGGGCCTCGGCGACCTGGATGAGGCCGACATCCTCGCCGAGCTCGCGGCGGCGGCGGGGATCGCGCCGGAGTCGATCGGAGGGTACGACCTCGTCGTGGCCGACACCCAGGCGCCGCGCGTGTTCGGCGCGGGCGGCACGCTGTTCGCGTCGGGCCGACTCGACAACCTGCTCTCCACGCACGCCGCGCTCGCCGCCATCCTGTCGGCGCGGCCGACGGGCGCGATCGCGATGTTCGCGGCCTTCGATCACGAGGAGATCGGCAGCGCCTCGCGCTCGGGTGCGGCTGGTCCCTTCCACGAGGAGGTGCTCGTGCGCATCGCGACGGCGCTCGGAGCCGGGCCCGAGGAGCGTGCACGCGCCTTCGCGGGATCGCTGCACGTCTCGAGCGATGTGGGCCACGCCGTGCACCCGAACTACCCGGAGCGGCACGATCCCGCCAACCGCCCGGTCGCGGGCGGCGGGCCCATCCTCAAGATCAACGCGAACCAGCGGTATGCGACGGACGCGCACGGCGCAGCGGCGTGGAACGCGGCGTGCGCGGCGGCCGGAGTGCCGACGCAGGAGTTCGTCTCGAACAACGCCATCCCGTGCGGCTCGACCATCGGGCCGATCGCCGCGACCCGGCTCGGCATCCGCACGGTCGACGTCGGCGCGCCCATCCTCTCGATGCACTCCGCACGCGAGCTCGCGGCGGTCGTCGACCCCTGGTACCTCTCGCGCGCCATGGGCGCCGTGCTCGCCCGCTGACGTGGCCGAGGTGTCCGCTCCGGTCGCGCTCGCGCCGACCGTCTGGCGCGAGCGCGAAGCGCGCCACATCGAGCGCGCGCACGCCCTCACGGCCGAGCACCGCGCCAGGACCGCGCGGGGAGAGAAGCACCCGGTCTGGGACTTCCTCTTCACGTACTACTCGTACAAGCCGTCCGTGCTGCGGCGCTGGCACCCCGGTGCCGGCGTCGCGCTCGCCGACGCCGGCGAACGGGCGGGATGGCGCGGCTACCGTGCCGGCGAGGCGCCCGGATCGGCCGTGGTCGACAAGGAGGGTCTCGAGGCCGCGCGCCCGCAGCTGCATGGGCTCGTCGACGCCATCCTGCGGCGCACGGCGACGCGCCCCGCGCAGTTCGGCTGCTTCGGCCTGCACGAATGGGCGATGGTGTACCGCCAGGGCGCGCACCGCCACCCGCAGCCGCTGCGACTCAGCCAGGAGGGCACCGACGCCGTGGTCGACGCGCACGAGCTGCGCTGCACCCACTTCGACGCCTTCCGGTTCTTCACACCCGACGCCGTGCCGCGAAACCGCCGGGCGCTGTCGCGCGAGGAGCAGGTCGCGGACGAGCAGCCCGGCTGCCTGCACGCGGGCATGGACGTCTACAAGTGGGCGATCAAGCTCGGCCCGCTCGTCCCCGGCGACCTGCTGCTGGACGCGTTCGAGCTGGCCCGCGACATCCGACTGCTCGACATGCAGGCGTCGCCGTACGACCTGCGCGGCCACGGCTTCGACCCCGTCGCGATCGAGACGCCGGAGGGCAAGGCCGAGTACGTGCGCCGCCAGCGGGTGTTCGCCGAGCGCGGCGACGCCCTGCGCCGCGCCATCCTCACCGCGTGGCAGGGCGAGACGGCCCCATCCCGCCGAGACTAGCCTCCGGCGCCGACACCCACGTCGGGAGCGCTGGTCTCGGCGACGAGGGCCGGTTTCGGTGGAGAAGGCGGCCTCGGATGGCCGGGGCTCACTCCGCGGGAAGGAACGAGCGGCCGTCGCCGGCCAGCTGCAGGCGCAGCGCAACGACGCGCTCCGCCGCCTCGGCGAGGCGGGCCTCGTCGAGGCGGCCGGCGTCGACGGCCGCGGCGATGCCCGCCGCCATGTCGGGCGCGGTCGTCGACGACGAGCTCGCCACCGTCAGCACGAGGTCGGCGCCGGCGGAGATCGCCGCCACGGCGTTCGCGACCGGGTCCTGGTAGGCCGGGTCGCGGCTCTGCACGAGCATGCCGAGGTCGTCCGTCACCGCGACACCCTGGAATCCGAGGTCCTCGCGGAGGATGCGGTACCACTGCGGCGACAGCGACGCGGGCAGCGGGTCGACGGCCGTGTACGCGAGATGGCCCGTCATGACGAGGGGAGCACCCGCCGACACGCCGGCCGCGAACGGGCGGGCGTCGCGCGACTCCCACTGCGTGAGCGTCAGCGCGGTCTGCGGGATCGTGTAATGCGAGTCCTCGACGACGGCGCCGTGCCCGGGGAAGTGCTTGAGCGCCGACAGCACGTACGGCTCCTCCGCCGTCACGGCCGCGGCGACGCGCGAGGTCGCGTCGCTCGGCGTCTCGCCCAGCACGCGGCGCCAGATGAACGAGCGGGTGTCGCTCGTGACGTCGGCGACGACGCCGAAGTTCACGCCGATCCCGGCGCGTGCGACGAGCGCCCCGCGCACGGCGAACGCCTCCTCCGTGGCGCCGGGCGACTCGTCGCGCAGCGCCGACGCGGCGTCGCCGCGGTCCCAGTAGAGCCGCGACACCGACCCGCCCTCCTGGTCGACCGCGATGAGGGGAGGCAGCGCGGGATCGACGACCATGGCGTCTGTCAGCTCGCGCACCTGCTCCTCCCATCCGACGTTCGCGCCCATGAGGAGGAATCCCCCGAGCGACGCATCCGCGAGGTAGGCGCGCACCGTCTCGGCATCTCGCGACGCGACGTGGCCCATGACGACCGTGCCGGCGCGCTGCGCGGGTGTCATCGCCGCGACGATCGCCACCGCGCGCTCCGCGTAGGCGTCGGGTTCCGCCGCCTGCACGCGCACCGTCGGCTCGGCGGGAGCGGTCGCGCCGGGGCCGGTCGTCGCGGCGGCGGTCGGCGTCGGGGTGGGGGTCGGCGCGTCGGTCGCGGCGACGGCGGGCGACGCGAGCAGCGCCGACGCTCCCACGACGGCGACGGCCGCACCCCTCAGGATCAGGCGTCCGCCCCTCTTCCGCCGTGTGCTCCCCATGCTCCCCATGCTAGGCGGGCGCCCGGTGATGTTTCCGTCTTGTGAAGAGCGCGCCGCGTCGCGTTCCGGGTGCCGGGGCTGTGAGATCCCTGTGCGAGGATTCTCGGGTCAGCGCCGACGACTGCTCGGCGCACCCGTTCTCTCGCACATCGAGAAAGAGGAAGCACCATGACGACTGTCCACAGCGGCGCACGACGCCGCGCCTGGATCGCGCTCGCAGCACCCGCCGCGTTCACTCTCGCGCTCTCCGGCTGCGCGGCGGGAGACGGCGGCTCGAGCGGAGGAGGCGGCGGAGACGACGCCTTCATCCTCGTCGGCACGACCGACAAGGTCACGACGCTCGACCCGGCCGGCTCCTACGACAACGGATCCCTCGCCGTGCAGACGCAGGTGTTCCCGTACCTCGTGAACACGGCGCCGAACAGCACGGAGGTCGTCCCCGACCTCGCCGAGTCCGCGGAGTTCACCTCCCCGACCGAGTACACCGTCACCCTGCCCGAGGGCCTCACCTTCGCCAACGGCAACGAGCTCACCTCGAGCGACGTGAAGTTCTCCTTCGACCGCCAGGTCGCGATCGCCGACCCCAACGGCGCGTCCTCGCTGCTCTACAACCTCGAATCGGTCGAGGCGCCCGACGACCTGACCGTCGTCTTCCACCTCGCGACCGAGAACGACCAGGTGTTCCCGTTCATCCTGACGAGTTTCCCGGGCGCGATCGTCGACGAGGAGTCGTTCGCGGCGGACGCGCTGACACCCGACGACGACATCGTCGCGGCGAACGCATTCGCCGGTCCGTACGCCATCACGGAGTACCAGTTCAACGAGATCATCGAGTTCACGCCGAACGACGCGTATCAGGGCCTCGTCGAGGCTCCCGCCAACGACGGGATCATCCTGAACTACTACGCCGAGTCGTCGAACCTCAAGCTCGCCGTGCAGCAGGGCGACGTCGACGTGGCCTACCGCAGCCTCTCCCCCGCCGACGTGTCCGACCTCTCGGGCGACGACGCGCTGACGGTGCACGAGGGCCCGGGCGGCGAGATCCGCTACATCGTGTTCAACTTCGACACGCAGCCGTACGGAGCGGCGACCGAGGAGCCGGACGAGGCGAAGGCGCTCGCGGTGCGGCAGGCGGTCGCATCGCTCATCGACCGCGACGAGCTGAGCGAGCAGGTGTACAACGGCACCTACACACCGCTGTACTCCTACGTCCCCGAGGGCTTCGCCGGCGCCACGGAGGTCCTCAAGGACCTGTACGGCGACGGGGCGGGCGCCCCCGATGCGGCCGCGGCCGCCGAGCTCCTCGAGGCCGCCGGCGTCGAGACGCCCGTCGCGCTCAGCCTCCAGTACAGCCCCGACCACTACGGACCCAACTCGGGCGACGAGTACGCGCTCATCGAGCAGCAGCTGGAAGCCGACGGCCTCTTCGACGTGACCCTCAACTCCACGGAGTGGACGCAGTACTCCGAGGATCGCGTCGCCGACGTGTACCCGGCGTACCAGCTCGGATGGTTCCCCGACTACTCCGACGCCGACAACTACCTCACGCCGTTCTTCCTCACGGAGAACTTCCTCGTGAACCACTACGAGAACCCGGAGGTCAACGACCTCATCCTCCAGCAGGCCGTCACTCCCGACGCCGCCGAGCGCACCGCCCTCATCGAGCAGATCCAGGCGCTCGTCGCCGAGGACCTCTCGACCGTCCCGTATCTCCAGGGTGCGCAGACCCTTGTCAGCGCCTCCGACATCCAGGGCGTCGTCCTCGACGCCTCGTTCAAGCTGCGCTTCGCACCCCTGACGCGCTGACCGCGCGGAGGGGCGGCCCGGACGATCTCCGGGCCGCCCCTCCACCGTGATGGAGACCCTCCTGTGACCGCAGAAACCGCCCTCGTCGACCCGCCGACGCCGAGCGCGTCGCTCGCGCGACGCGCTCGCGGCGGCAGCACGCTCTGGCGCTACGTGCTCATCCGCTTCCTGCTCATCTTCCCGACCGTGCTCATCCTCGTGACGACCGTCTTCGTGCTCATGCGCGCGACGGGCGATCCGATCACGGCGGCGCTCGGCGGCCAGCTCACGCCCACGCAGCTCGCAGAGCGCATCGAGGCCGCGGGCTACGACCGGCCGCTCGCCGTGCAGTACCTCGAGTACCTCGGCCGCATCGCCGTCGGCGACTTCGGCACGACCCTCGACAACCAGCGCGTCGTCGACGTCCTCCTCCGCTACGGAGGAGCCACGCTCGAGCTCGCGGTCTACGCGCTCCTCGTCGCCTTCGCCGTCGGCATCCCGCTCGGGATGATCGCCGCGGCCGTGCGCGACCGCTGGGGCGACGCCGTGCTGCGCGTCTTCGCCATCCTCTGCTACGCGACGCCCGTCTTCTTCGCCGGCATCGTGCTCAAGCTCGTCTTCTCGGTGTGGCTCGGCGTGCTCCCCACCTCGGGCCGCGCGTCGCCGCGCGTCGAGATCGCGCTGAACCGGATCGACGGGGCGACCGGCATCTACACGATCGACGCCATCCGCACGGGCAACCCCGCCTACATCGCGGATGTGCTCTCGCACGCCGTGCTCCCCGGCCTCGCTCTCGGGCTGCTCACGGCCGGCGTCTTCCTGCGTCTCGTCCGCACGAACGTCATCGGCACGCTGTCGATGCCCTACATCGACGCGGCGCGCTCGCGCGGCATCCGGGAGACGCGCCTCGTCGCGACGCACGCCTACCGCCCCGCGCTCATCCCGATCATCACCGTCATCGGGCTGCAGATCGCGATGCTGCTCGGCGGCGCGGTCCTCACCGAGACGACCTTCGAGTGGACCGGCCTCGGGTTCCAGCTGTCCGAGTTCCTCAAGGCCCGCGACTTCGTCGCGGTGCAGGGCATCGTCGCCCTGCTCGCCGTCATCGTGGCGGTGTCGAACTTCGTCGTCGACATCATCGCCGCGTTCATCGACCCGAGGGTGAGGTACTGACATGGCGGGCTCCCTGCTCTCCCGGCTCCCGATCGTCCGCTCGTACCGGCAGGCCGTCGGCCTGCAGCGCGGCATGCTCACCGTCGGCCTCGTCATCTGCGCGGTCTTCCTCCTCGCCGCCGTCCTCGCGCCCGTCCTCGCGCCGTACGGGTTCGCCCAGCTCGCGGACGACGACGGCACCTTCGGCGCACGCAGGGCACCGAGCCCCGAGCACCTGCTCGGCACGACGGCCGGAGGGTTCGACGTGCTCTCGCGCGTCATCTGGGGCAGCCAGACGGCCCTCGTCGCGATCGTCGTGTCCGTCGCGATGTCGATCGTCGTCGGCGTGCTCCTCGGCGTCGTGTCGGGCTACCTCGGCGGGTGGCTCGACCGCGTCCTCGTCGTCGTCTGCGATGCGATCTACGCGTTCCCCTCGCTCCTCCTCGCGATCGTCGCGGCGATCGTCATCTCGGGCGGGCAGTCGAGCCTCGTGGGCGGCGTCATGGCGGCCGCGATCTCCATCACGGTGGTCTTCATCCCGCAGTACTTCCGCGTCGTCCGCGCGGAGACCGTGCGGATCAAGTCGGAGGCGTTCGTGGAGTCGGCCAAGGTGGTCGGCGCATCGACGTGGCGCATCATGATCCGCCACGTGCTCCGCAACGCGACCCGCACCCTTCCGCTCATCTTCACGCTCAACGCGTCGGAGGCGATCCTCACGCTCGCGGGCCTCGGCTTCCTCGGCTTCGGCATCCAGCCGACCGCCGCTGCGGAGTGGGGCTACGACCTCAACCGGTCGATCGAGGACGTCACGAGCGGCATCTGGTGGACGTCGATCTTCCCCGGCGTCGCCATCGTGCTCGTCGTCCTCGGGATCACCCTTGTCGGCGAGAGCCTCAACGACCTCGCCGATCCGCGCCTGCGCACGCGGCGCGCACCCCGCAGAAGGCCCACCAGAGCGCAGGAGGCGGCGGCATGACCGCGCACGACATCGCCGTGGACATCCGCGGCCTCGACGTCACGTTCGCCACCGATGGCGGCGACGTGCACGCCGTCCACGCGGTCGACCTCGACGTCCGCGCCGGCGAGGTGCTCGCCGTGGTGGGCGAGTCGGGCAGCGGCAAGACCGTCACCGCGCGCGCCGTGCTCGGGCTCCTCCCCGAGACGGCGCGCGTCGACGGCGCCGTGATCCTGTCGGGGACGGATGTCCTCACGGCCTCGGCAGAGCGGCTGCGCGCCCTCCGCGGTCCCGAGGCGGCCATGATCTTCCAGGAGCCGATGACGGCGCTCAACCCCGTCTTCACGGTCGGATGGCAGATCGCCGAGGGCATCCGCGCGCACGACCGCGTGCCGGCCAGGGAGGCGAGGCGGCGCGCCGTCGACATCCTGCGCAAGGTCGGCATCCCCGATCCCGAGCGTCGTGTCGACGACTATCCGCACCAGTTCTCGGGCGGCCAGAAGCAGCGCATCGTCATCGCGCAGGCGCTCGTCCTGGGGGCACGCGTGCTCGTCGCGGACGAGCCGACCACGGCGCTCGACGTGACGGTGCAGGCGGAGATCCTCGACCTGCTGCGCCGCGCGAGGGATGAGTTCGGCACGGCGATCGTGCTCATCACGCACAACATGGGCGTGGTCGCCGATCTCGCCGACCGCGTCGCCGTCATGTACCGCGGCGACATCGTGGAGACGGCGCCGGCGACCGAGCTGTTCGCCGCGCCGGAGCACCCGTACACCCGGAGCCTGCTCGCGGCCGTCCCGCGGCTCGACCTCGCCGACCGGCGGTATCCGGGCGACCCGGACGCTGCGCCCGTCGTGCGCGCGGAGGGCCTCGAGATCGAGTACGCCGGCCGCTTCTCACGCGGCGGGTTCCGGGCCGTCGACGGCGTCTCCTTCGACATCCGGCCGGGCGAGGTCGTGGGCCTCGTCGGCGAGTCGGGGTCGGGCAAGACGACGATCGGGCGCGCGATGGCCGGGCTCGCGCCCGTCACGGGCGGGTCGCTCCGCGTGCTCGGGGCGGAGCTGAACGGCATCCGCGAGCGGGACTTCCGGCCGCGTCGGCGCGACATCGGGTTCGTCTTCCAGGATCCGGCCTCGAGCTTCAACCCGCTCCTCACGATCGGCGCGTGCGTCGCGGAGCCGCTGCTCGTGCATGGCGTCCCCGCCGCCGAGGCCGACGAGCGCGTCGGCGATCTGCTCGAGGCCGTGCACCTTCCTCGCGAGTTCGCACGGCGGTTCCCGCATGAGCTGTCGGGCGGCCAGCGGCAGAGGGCGAGCCTCGCCCGCGCCCTCGTGCTCGAGCCGAAGCTCGTGATCGCGGACGAGCCGACGAGCGCCCTCGACGTCTCGGTGCAGGCCCGGGTCCTGCAGCTCTTCACGGAGCTGCAGGAACGGTTCGGCTTCGCCGCGCTGTTCATCACGCACGACCTCGCGGTCGTCGATCTCCTTGCTCACCGTGTCGTCGTGCTCCACAAGGGCCGCATCGCGGAGCAGGGGCCGACGGCACAGGTGCTCGGCGATCCGCAGGATCCGTACACGCGCCGCCTCATCGCGTCGCTCCCGGTTCCCGACCCCGTGCTGCAGGCGGAGCGCCGGGCGCAGTGGGAGCGGGAGACGCGCGGCTGACGGCCGGCGCGTCCGGTCCGCGAGGACCGGACGCGTCAGCCGCCGATGGCGTTCATCCCCCGTGCGGGTTGGAGGAACGAGGGATCGTCGATCGCATGCCCCGGCAGCTTCCGGATGATGCAGCCGCGGAGCATGGCGTCGAGCGCCTCGCGCTCGGCGTGCTCCTCGTGCCCGGCGCGCAGGATCGGCAGGAGATCGAACTCCGTCGTGGAGAAGAGGCAGTTGCGCAGCTGGCCGTCGGCCGTGAGACGGAGACGGTCGCACGCGCCGCAGAACGGCGCGGTCACCGACGCGATGACGCCGACCGTGTGCGGGCCGCCGTCGAGGGTCCAGGTCTCGGCCGGCGCACCGCCCCGTCCTGGCACGGGCGCGAGCCGCCACCGCGACGACAGGCGCTCCAGGATCTCCTCGCGCGTCACCATCCGCTCGCGCGACCAGGTGTGCCCGGCGTCGAGCGGCATCTGCTCGATGAACCGCATCTGCGCGCCGTGGTCGACCGCGAACGCCACGAGGTCGACGAGCTCGTCCTCGTTGACGTCGCGCATGGCGACGGCGTTCAGCTTGAGCGGGGTGAGAGGCGAGGCGGCGGCCGCCGCGATGCCCGCGAGCACGTCGTCGAGCCGATCGCGCCGCGTGAGCGACCGGAACCGCTCCCGGTCGAGCGTGTCGATCGAGATGTTGAGTCGGTGGAGCCCCGCATCCACGAGCGCCGGCAGGAACTCGGGCAGGCGGATGCCGTTGGTCGTCATGGCGACCTGCACCGGGCCGTGCGGCCCCTGCAGGCGCGCGAGGCGGGCGACGACCTCGACGATGTCGGAGCGCAGCAGCGGCTCGCCGCCCGTGAGGCGGAACGTCGTCACGCCCGCCGCCGCCGCGACGGCGGCGACCTTCTCGACCTCGTCGAGCGAGAGGATGCTCGTGCGCGCCAGCCACTCGTTGCCCTGCTCGGGCATGCAGTAGGTGCAGCGCAGCGAGCAGCGGTCGGTGAGCGAGATGCGCAGATCGCGGTGGACGCGCCCGTGCGTGTCGACGAGGGCGGGGGCGGTGCGCATGCGTCCAGCGTAGGCCGCAGACGACCGTGTGGGATCCGCGCGGCCCTACCCTGGGGTCATGTCGTTCCCGCCCCTCGTCCCGCCCGCGCCCGCGCTCGATCCCGGCGAGGCGGTGCGCACCGCCCGCCATCGCACCCTCGCCGCGTTGGGAGACGAGGGCCAGCGGCGCCTCGCGGCCGCGCACGTCGCCGTGGTCGGCGCGGGCGGGCTCGGCTCCCCCGCCGTGCTCGCTCTCGCCGCGGCCGGCGTCGGCACGCTCACCGTGATCGACGACGACGTCGTCGAGCTGTCGAATCTGCAGCGCCAGATCCTGCACGGCGTCGGCGACGTCGGGGAGCCGAAGGTCGACAGCGCCGTGCGCGCCGCCGCGGCGCTCGCGCCGGCGGTCCGCGTCGTCCCGGTGCGGCGGCGCCTCGACGCGGAGAACGCCGCGGTGCTGCTCGCGGGTGCCGACGTCGTGCTCGACGGCTCCGACCTGTTCGAGACGCGGATGGCCGTGGCCGATGCGACCGAGGCGTCCGGCATTCCGCTCGTGTGGGGCACGGTTCAGGAGACGGCCGCGCAGTTGACCGTGTTCTGGTCGCGCCCGCCCGCGGGGGCGGAAGCCGTCGTGCTCGCCGATCTCTTCCCTCCTGACCGGGTCGGCGATCCGCCCAGCTGCGCCCAGATCGGGGTTCTCGGCACCCTCTGTCTCCAGATCGGCGCCCTCATGGCGACGCAGGCCGTCGCCCTCATCGCCGGCGTCGGGAAACCGCTGCTGGGGCGCGTGCTCCTCGTCGACGCCCTCACGGCGCGCCACCGCGAGGTGCCGCTGCGCGCGCAGGCGGGCGCGCCTCCGTCAGACGCGACTCCGATCGCCGCGCCGACGCGTGACGCCTCTTCGCGCCCGCCCGCCGCGCCCGTCCGCGAGCTGACGACGGCGCAGGCGCGCACGGCGCTCGCCGCGGCCCGCCCTCCCGCCGTGCTCGATGTGCGCGAGGAGGAGGAACTCGCGGGCGGCATGCTTCCCGGCGCCGTGCACATCCCCCTCGCCCGCGTCCTCGCGGATCCCGCGGGCGCGGCGCTCACGGTCGGAGGCGGTGACGTCGTCGTGGTCTGCCAGGCGGGCGTCCGCGCCCGCCGCGCGGCCGACGCTCTCGCGCCGTTCGCGCGTCCCGTCGTGCTGGCAGGCGGATTCGACGACTGGTCGAGGGAGACGCGCGGATGAGCCTGCGCACCGTCGACGCGCAGCTGGCCGTCGTCCTCGGCGCCGTGCGCCCGCTCGCACCGGAGCGCGTCGCGCTCGCCGCCGCGGAGGGCCTCACGCTCGCGGAGCCCCTGCGCGCGCTCGTCGACGTGCCCGCGTTCGACAACTCCGCCATGGACGGCTTCGCCGTGCGGTTCGCTGACGTCGCCGCGGCGCCCGTCCCGCTGCGCGTCGTCGCCGACGTGCCGGCAGGGAGCGGTGCCGACCCCGCCCTCGGCACCGGCGAGGCGGCGCGCATCATGACGGGCGCGCCCGTTCCGACGGACGCCGACGTCGTCGTGCCGTTCGAGGACACGGCGGGCGGGTTGCGCGACTCCCTCGGCGGCGTCGAGGTGCTGCGCCCGCCGCGCGCCGCGGGAGCGCACATCCGCCGGCGCGGCGAGGACGTGCGCGCGGGCGACGAGGTGCTCTCCGCCGGTTCGCCGCTGACGGCGTTCGCCCTCTCCGCCGCCGCTGCCACGGGCCACGGCGGCGACGTCCTCGTGCGTCCGCGGCCGCGCGTCCTCATCGTCTCGACCGGGTCGGAGCTCGTCGCCCCCGGTGACGCGCTCTCGCGTGGGCGGATCCCCGAGTCGAACTCCGTCCTGCTCGCCGGGCTCGTGCGCGACGCGGGAGCCGTGCCCGCGCGCGTCGCCCGCGTCGACGACGACCCCGCCGCGCTCCTGCGCGTGCTGGCCGAAGCGGCGGACATCGACGTCGTGCTGACCTCGGGCGGCGTGAGCGCGGGCGCCTACGAGCCCGTCAAGCAGGCTCTCGCCGGGCGCATCGAGTTCGTCGGCGTCGCGATGCAGCCGGGCAAGCCGCAGGCGTTCGGGCGCCTCGACGACGGCCCGCTCGTCTTCGGGCTGCCGGGCAACCCCGTCAGCGTCGCGGTGTCGTTCGAGGCGTTCGTCCGCCCCGCCCTCCTCGCCCTCCAGGGGCGCACCGCGCTCTTCCGCCCCGTCCTGCGGCTGCCGGCAGCGAGCGGATGGCGCACCCCGCCAGGTCGCACGCAGTACCTCCCGTCCGTGGTCGACCGGCGCGATCCGGGCGCCTGGTCCGTGCGGCCCGCGACGGCCGGCGGCTCCGGCTCGCACCTCGCGGGAGGGCTCGCGAGGGCGGAGGCGTTCGCGGTGGTGCCCGCGGAGGTCGACGCCGTCGCGGCCGGCGACCCGGTCGATGTCATGCTGGTGTCATGACCTCCCCCGCCTTCACCCACCTCGACGGCGCAGGGCATGCGCGCATGGTCGACGTCACGGCGAAGCAGCCCACCGTGCGCTCGGCGACGGCGCGCGCATCCGTGCACTGCGCCCCCGCCACCGTCGCCGCGCTCCGCGACGGCTCCGTCCCGAAGGGCGACGTGCTCGCGGTCGCGCGCATCGCCGGCATCCAGGCCGCCAAGCGCTGCGCGGAGCTGCTGCCGCTCGCCCACGTCATCGGCGTGCACGGCGCGACCGTCGATCTCGCCGTCGTCGCGGACGGCGTCGACATCGAGGCGACCATCCGCACGGCCGACCGCACGGGCGTCGAGATGGAGGCGCTCACGGCCGTGACGGTCGCGGCGCTCGCCATCGTGGACATGATCAAGGGCGTCGACCGCTCCGCCATCATCGCCGACGCGCGCATCGTCGCCAAGGAGGGCGGGAGATCGGGCTCGTGGACCCGCGAGGACGAGACGTGACCACCGTCCGGTACTTCGCCGCGGCCGAGGAGGCGGCCGGCCGCGCCGAGGAGACCCGCGACGAACCGACGCTCGACGCGCTGCGCTCGGCTCTCGTCGCCGCGCACCCTGCGCTCGGGTCGATCCTGCCGCGCTGCGCGCTGCTGCTCGACGGGGCGCGACACGACGACGACGTGCCCTTGGCGGGAGTCGCCTTCGTCGACGTGCTGCCGCCCTTCGCCGGCGGCTGAGGTCAGCCTCCCAGGCCCTTCCACGCCGTCGTGCCGTCGGCCTCGACCTGGCGCTTCCAGACGGGCAGCTCGCGCTTGATGTCCTCGATGATCTGACGGCATGCCGCGAACGCGCCGTCGCGGTGCGCCGACGACACGGCGATGACGACGGCCGCGTCCCCCACCGCGAGCCGGCCGATCCGGTGGCTCACGGCGACGGCGGCATCGTGCGCGGACGCGGCGCGCGCTGCGAGGTCGTGCAGCGTCTGCTCCGCGTCGGGATGCGCGGAGTACTCGAGGGCGACGACGGCACCCGCGGCATCGGGGTCGTGATCGCGCACGCGCCCCACGAAGCTCGTCTCGGCCCCCGCCGTGGCGTCGTCGACGAGCGCCAGGTGCTCGTCGAGCGCGATCTCCGTCTCCGAGATGCGCGCGAGCGCGACCCGCGCCGTCACGCGTGATCTCCGCCCGCGAGCTGGTCGACGACGTGCCGTGCGACCGCGAGCACGACGGGCATCCCCTCGCCGACGGCCTTCGGCGAGCCCGGGAGGTTCACGACGAGCGCCTCGGCCGTAACCCCCGCGACTCCTCGCGACAGCACGCCCGCTGGCGTGGCGGCGGCGCCGACGCGCCGCAGCTCCTCCGCGATGCCCGGGACCTCCCGCTCGATCACGCGGCGCGTGCCCTCGGGCGTGCGGTCGCGCGGGCCGACGCCCGTTCCGCCCGAGGTGATGACGAGCCGTGCACCCGAGCCGACGGCGTCGCGGAGCGCCGATGCGACGGCGTCCTCGCCGTCGGGCACGATCCTCGCATCGTCGCACGGCCATCCCGCCCCCCGGAGGGCCGCGACCGCGACCGGACCGGACGCGTCATCGCGCACACCGGCCGCGGCACGATCGCTCACGGTGATGACGGCGGCGCGCGGCGCCGCGGGAATTTCGCTGCTCACACCGAGAGCCTACGGCCGGCGCCCCGCGGCGACACCCGCGTTACGCTCGGAGGATGGCCTCCGCGACACCGGGCACCGCCCGCGCCCAGTTGGAGGCCCTCGCGCACGACGACGGCTTCCTCGGCCCCTGGGCCGCGGAGCGCCCCGCCATGATGGCCGGTGCGACCCGGCCCGCCGGTGTGCTCGTGCTGTTCGGCGTCCTCGACGACCTGCCCGCCGACCGGGCGGGGACGGCCGTCTCCTCCGACCTGGATGTGCTCCTGCTGACCCGCGCGACGACCCTCCGTGCGCACGCGGGCCAGATCGCGTTCCCCGGCGGACGCGTGGAGCCCCGCGACCCCGACACGGTCGCCGCGGCCCTGCGCGAGGCCCGCGAGGAGACGGGCCTCGAGCCATCCGGCGTCGACGTGCTCGGCACGCTGCGCGACATCCCCGTGCCCGTCTCGGGCCACCTGGTGACCCCCGTCCTGGCCTGGTGGCGGCGCCCGACCCCGGTGCGCGCCGTCGACGCGGCGGAGTCGGCCGCCGTGTTCCGCGCGCCCGTCGCCGACCTCCTGGACCCGGCGCACCGGCGCACCTCCGTCACCCGTCGGGGCGTTGCCGAATGGCGTGGGCCGGCCTTCGTGCTGGCCGATCCGGCCTCGGGCGCCGAGCGCGTCGTCTGGGGGTTCACGGCCGGGGTCCTCGACGCCGTGTTCGATGCCGTGGGATGGACGGAGCCCTGGGATCGATCCCGGACGATCGACGTGCCGGCGTGAGGAGCCGACGCGACGGGCGGACCGCGGCGATCCGCGAGGATGGAGGGGTGACTGCCCCTCTCGGACTCCTCCTCGACGTCGACGGCCCCCTCGCGAGCACCGTGACCCGCACGCTGCGGCTGCCCTCCATCGCCGCCGACCTCGTCGCGATCGCGCACGGCGGCTGCCCCATCGTGTTCAACACGGGCCGGTCGGCCGCGTTCCTCGTCGAACGCGTGCTCCCCGAGCTCGCCGCGGCCGGGCTGCGCGCGGACGCCCCCGTCTGGGGGGTCGGCGAGAAGGGCGCCACGTGGTTCGCGCTGGAGGGCGAGCCGCCCCACGCGGGCCCCGTGTCGGCCGACCTCGCGCTCCGCCCGCCGCAGGACCTCGTCGACGGCGTGCGCGCGCTCGCGGGCAGCCTCTCGCACCTGATGTTCTGGGACGACACGAAGGAGACGATGATCTCCGTCGAGCAGAACGTCGACGTCGCGAGCGCGGACTACCTCGCCGCACAGCCCGCCTTCGTCGACGACTGCGCCGCGCTCATCCGCGCACTCGGTCTCGCCGACTCCTTCCACATCGTCCCCACGATCATCTCCGTCGACATCGAGCACGTCACGGCGGGCAAGGCGCTCGGCGCCGCGCGCGCTCTCGCCCTCGTCGCCGAGCGGATGGCCCCGCCCACGCGCTGGTTCACGGCGGGCGACTCCCCCAGCGACTACGACATGGCATCCTGGCTCGCGGCGCGCGGCGACGACGTCGTGCACCTCGACGTGCGGCCGTCGGGCGAGGTGCCCGACGTGCCGTTCCCCGTGCTCCGCGAGCGCCCCACGGGCGTCGTCGCCGAGGACGATCTCACGGCTGGGCATCTCGCGCGCCTGCGGGCGGAGCTCGTCGGCTGAGCCCCGCCTAGCCTGGAAGGGGAGGTCCCCGATGGGCGCACGACGAGAAGACGACGATCCGCGGGTCGCCGCCGCGCAGTATCGGATCGACCGCATCCGCGCGGAGCTGGACGACGCGCCGGGGGCGGAGGCCACGCCGGCGGGGGCCGACGCGGCACGGGCCCATCCGCGCGCGGCGGACCCGACGGGAGACGCGGGCTCGTACACCGCGACCGACCGGGCGGCGTACGTCGAGCAGGTGATCCGCGCCGCCATCCGCCGCGGCGAGTTCGACGATCTGCCGGGTGCGGGCAAGCCCATCCCGGGGCTCGGCACGTCGCACGACCCCGACTGGTGGATCCGTCGGAAGATCGAGCGGGAGGGGCTCACAGGGCTCGGCCCGCCCGCGCTGCAGCTCCGCGTCGAGCACGCGGCTCTCGCCGGCAGCCTCGACGCGCTCGCCCGCGAGGACGACGTGCGCGCGCATCTGGAGGATTTCAACCGGCGCGTGCGCGATGCCCGGCTGCAGCTCCTCGGCGGGCCGCCCGTCGTGACCCCCACGGCCGACATCGACGCCGAGATCGCCGCATGGGCGGCGCGCAGAGCCGCCCGCGACGCGGCGCGCGCACACGCCTCCGCCGAGGCGCCGCCCCGGCGCCGCCGGCTGTTCGGCCGTGCACGGCGGACGCCGCCGCTCCCGTAGCATCGGGACGATGAGCCCGCACGACCCCCGCATCGCCCGACGCGTCCCCGAGGCGCTCGACGAGCACCAGCGCCGCGAGCGCAATCCCGAGTACCGCGTGGACGTCGAGCGCATCCGCTTCTCGCCGTACTACTCGCGCCTGTCCGCGGTGACGCAGGTCATCGCGCAGACCGGTGCCGGGCTCGCCGTGCACAACCGGCTCACGCACTCGGTCAAGGTCGCGGCCGTCGCCCGTGGCATCGCCGTGCAGCTCGCGAACGACGAGGGCGACAGGGGGCGTGTCGTCGCGGACCTCGGCGGATGCGACCCCGTCGTCGTCCAGGCGGCCGCCGCCGCCCACGACCTCGGCCATCCGCCGTTCGGCCACCTCGGCGAGCAGACGCTCGATCGGCTCGCGAAGGACCGCTTCGGCCTCCGCGACGGGTTCGAGGGCAACGCGCAGACGTTCCGCATCCTGACGCGCCTCGACGAGTACGACAGAGCAGGCTCCGGGCTCAACCTGACCGCGGCCGTGCGCGCGGCCGTGCTGAAGTACCCGTGGCTGCGCGCCGAGGGCGACGCCTGGTTCGACCGGGAGGTCGCACCGCGCGGCATCACGCCGGCGACGATCGGCCAGGGTGCCTACAAGTTCTCGGCCTTCGCCCTCGATGCGCGGGAGATGGCCGACGCGCGCGCCGCGTACCCGGCGATCGCGCCCCTGCAGCAGACGGTCGAGTGCTCGGTGATGGACATCGCCGACGACATCGCGTACTCGCTGCACGACCTCGACGACTTCTACCGCGCCGGTCTCCTCAACCAGTCCACGATCTCGGCCGAGTTCCGAGCCTGGCGTCGCGACCGCCTCGTGCTCCACGCCGCGGCGCGCGGCGACCTCTCGCTCTCCTCCCGCGCCCCCGGCCGATCCCTCGAGCTGCTCTGGCGGCGGCTCGCGGCGAAGGACCCGTGGATCGCCGACGAGGACGCGTTCGCCGAGGCCGTCGGCCGCGTCAACGACGAGGTCATCGACGGTCTGCTCGCCGTCCCCTTCGACGGGTCGATGGCGACCGAGCGCACGCTGTCGCAGTTCACGGCCGCCTGGATCGCGCGCCTGCAGCACTCCGTCTCTGTCGTCGCCGAGCCGTCGATGCGCTCGGGGCACGTGAGCCTCGACCGCCGCGCCTGGCACGAGGTGGCGGTGCTGAAGTTCCTGCACCAGCGGTTCATCCTCGAACGCCCCGACCTCGCGGTCTACCAGCGCGGACAGGCGAACGTGCTCGAGCGCCTCGTCGACGGGTTCGCGGCCTGGCTCGACGACCCGCACGACGTCCGGAGGGCGCCGCGCCGGCTGCTCGACCTCGTCGATCTCGCCGCCGAGGACTATGCGCGCCTGCGGCGTGAGAGCCCCGAGCTGCTCGACGCCGAAGGCGGACCCGAGCTGAGGCGTCGGGCGACCGGCCGCGGCATCGTGGACTACGTCGCATCGCTCACCGACGCGCAGGCCATGCACATCGACGCGCTCATCAACGGCTCGCCGGAGCGCCTGTGGGATGCCGGCCAGGGCCTCTGAACAGGCGCGCGAGACGGTCAGCGACCGCCGCGGCCGCGGCACCCGCGGCGTACCAGAGCAGATCGGTCGCGACGAACGTCGTGCCGAGCACGAGCGCGGAGGGCGGGAAGGCCCTGGCCGCGAGCGCCGGCAGCGGGGTGAGCTGGAGCAGCTCGACGGCGGCGCACCACGCGAACGCGACCGCAGCGACCACCACGGACCGCGCGCGCGGGGCGGCGAACGCCGCGAGCAGGTAGGCGAGCACGGCGTAGAGCACGTCGCCCGCGGCATCCGCCACGACGCCGTCGGGAGCGAGGCGGTGCACGGCGAGCCCTGCGACGACGACGGCGACGGCCGCGCCGACGAGGGCGGCCCGCCTCATCGCGCCAGCGCGTCCGCGATGGGCGTGGATCCGCTGCCGAAGGCGATCGTGCGGCGGGAGGTGCGGGGATCGGCGAGCACGGCCGCCGCGACGGCGGCGACATCGGCGCGCGACGCGCGACCCTCGCCCGGCTCCGCCGTCTCGATGAGCCCGGTCGGCGCATCGAGCGTGAGCGGGCCCGGCTGCAGGATCGTGTAGGCGAGCCCGGTCGCGCGCAGGTGGGCGTCGGCGGCGCTCTTCGCCTCCGCGTAGGCGTGGAAGGAGCTGTCCGCCGGGACGCCGTGGTCGGGGCCCGCCCCGAGATACGACACCATGACGTAGCGGTCCACGCCGGCCTGCGCCGCTGCGTCCATCGTGCGGATGGCCGCATCGCGGTCGACGGCCGTCGTGCGGCGCGGATCGCCGCCGCCCGCTCCCGCCGACCACACGACGGCGTCCTGGCCGCGGAGGGCCTCCGCGAGGGCGTCGACCTCCGCGTGCTCGACGTCGAGCACGAGCGGCGCGGCCCCTGACGCTTCGACGTCCGCCGCCTGAGCGGGATCGCGGATGACGGACGTCACCTCGTCGCCTCGTGCGGCGAGGAGAGGGGCGAGGAGCAGGGCGACCTTGCCGTGGCCGCCGACGATGAGGATGCGGGACATGCCGCCAGCCTAGGCGGGCCCGGCGGCGGCAGGGCCGGAGACCACGATCCGCTCCGCTCCCGCGTACGCGTTCATGGTCGCCCCGCGGAGGAAGCCGACCAGGGTGATCCCCCTGTCGGCGGCGAGCTCGACGGCGAGCGACGAGGGAGCCGAGACCGCCGCGAGCGCGGGGATCCCGGCCATCGCGGCCTTCTGGACGAGCTCGAAGCTCGCGCGTCCCGACACCGCGAGGACATGGCCCGCGAGCGGCAGGAGCCCGCGCGCCGCCGCCCATCCCACGACCTTGTCGACGGCGTTGTGACGCCCGACGTCCTCGCGCACGACGACGATCTCCCCCGTCCCGACGTCCACGAGCGCCGCTGCGTGCAGTCCGCCGGTCTGCGCGAAGACGTCCTGACGCGCGCGGAGGCGGTCGGGGATCCCGGCGAGAAGCGCGGCGGGGATGCGCACGGGGTCGCCGGCGACGTCGAACGGAGCCCGCGCCTGCACCTGGGCGATCGACGCCGTTCCGCAGACCCCGCATGCGCTCGTCGTCGGGAACGCCCGCACGAGCGAGGCGATGTCGACGGCGTGGGCGAGCGAGAGGTCGAGGACGTTGTACGTGTTCTCCTCGCCGCCCGTCCCCGGGCCGCCGCAGTGGATGGCCGCGCGCACGTCGTCCGCACGACGCACGACGCCCTCGGAGACGAGGAACCCCGTCGCGAGCTCGACGTCGTGTCCGGGTGTCCGCATCGTGACGGTGAGGGGCGCTCCGCCGATCCGGATCTCGAGGGGCTCCTCGACGGCGAGCGCATCGGGTCTCCGCGACGAGGCGGGCCCGTCGGGTCCGTCCATGCGGATGCGCACGACCGGTCGGCGCGCCGTGATCCTGCCCACGGCTCAGTCCCGTCGCCGCAGGCGAACGACGACGGCCTTCGACGTCGGCGTGCCGCTCGTGTCGGCCACCGATTCGAGCGGCACGAGCACGTTCGTCTCGGGGTAGTACGCCGCGGCGTTGCCCCGGGGAGTGTCGTAGGCGACGAGCCGGAACGCCGACGCCGCTCGCTCTTCGAGGCCGTCCGGCCCCTCCCACTCCGAGACGAGGTCGACGACGTCGTCCTCGGCGAACCCGAGTGCGCGGATGTCGTCCGCGTGGACGAGCACGACGCGGCGTCCGTCGTGGATGCCGCGGTACCGGTCGTCCTTGCCGTAGATCGTCGTGTTGTACTGGTCGTGCGAGCGCAGCGTCTGCAGCAGCAGCCGGCCGGCGGGGATGCGCGGATACTCGAGCGCGTTGGCGGTGAACATCGCGCGGCCCGTCGCGGTGTCGAACCGGCGCGCGTCGCGCGGGCCGTTCGGGAGGAAGAACGTCCGTCCCTTCTCGAGGAGTCGCTCGTCGGCATCGAAGCCCGGCACGACGCGCGAGATGTGCGTGCGCACGCGCCCGTAGTCCTCGGCGAACGAGCTCCAGTCCGCGCGGGGAGCCCCCGCCCGCCCGGCGAACACGCGTTCTGCGATCCGCGCCACGATCGCGACTTCGCTGAGGAGGCCGGCGTCGGGAGGGGCGAGACGTCCGCGTGACGCGTGAACTGCTCCCATGGAGTCCTCGACCGTGACGCGCTGGTCTCCCCTCCGGCTCCGATCCCGGTCGGTGCGGCCGAGGGTGGGCAGGATGACGGCACGGCGCCCGTGCACGACGTGCGAGCGGTTGAGCTTCGTCGAGACGTGCACCGTGAGGTCGACCGATGCCATCGCGGCCTCCACGACGGCGGTGTCGGGCGTCGCGGACACGAAGTTCCCTCCCATCGCGAAGAACGTGCGCACGGCGCCGCGGCGCATCGCACGGATGGCCGCGACGACGTCGTAGCCGTGCGCGCGCGGCGCCGTGAACGAGAACTCCTCGTCGAGCGCGGCGAGGAACGACTCGGACGGGCGCTCGAAGATGCCCATCGTGCGATCGCCCTGCACGTTCGAGTGACCGCGGACGGGGCAGACGCCCGCCCCCGCGCGGCCGATGTTGCCCTGCAGGAGGAGGACGTTCACGACGTCGCGCAGCGTCGCGACCGAGTGCTTGTGCTGGGTGAGCCCCATGGCCCAGCACACGATCGCGCTCCGGGCCGAGCGGAAGCGCTCCGCCGTCTCGCGGATGCGCGACTCCGTGAGGCCCGTCGCGGCCTCGAGCTCCGCCCATCCCGTGCGCGACAGCGCGTCGCGGTACGCGGGGAAGCCCGAGGTGTGCGACTCCACGAAGCCCCGGTCGACGACGACGCCCTCCGCCTCCTCGATCTCGAGCAGATGCTTGCCGATGCCCTGGAAGAGCGCCTGGTCGCCGCCGAGCCGGATCTGCAGGAAGTCATCGGCGATGGGCGTGCCGCCGAGCAGCGCGCCGTGCACCGTCTGCGGGTTGCGGAAGCGCAGGAGGCCCGCCTCCGGGAGCGGGTTCACCGCGACGACCACGGCACCGCGCTGCTTCGCCTTCTCGAGAGCCGACAGCATGCGCGGGTGGTTCGTGCCCGGGTTCTGGCCCGCGACGACGATGAGGTCGGCCTCGTGCACATCGTCGATCGACACCGTGCCCTTGCCGATCCCGATGGTCTCGGTGAGTGCCGAGCCGCTCGACTCGTGGCACATGTTCGAGCAGTCGGGGAGGTTGTTCGTGCCGAGCCCCCGCACGAGCAGCTGATAGGCGAAGGCCGCCTCGTTCGAGGTGCGTCCCGATGTGTAGAACACCGCCTCGTCGGGGTCGTCGAGCCCCCGGAGGGCGTCCGCCACGATGCCCAGAGCCTCGTCCCACGACGCTTCGCGGTAGTGCGAGGCGCCCTCGTCGAGCACCATCGGGTGCGTGAGGCGGCCCTGCTGCCCGAGCCAGTAGTCGTCGTGCGACCGGAGCTCCGCGACGGAGTGCCGGGCGAAGAAGCCGGGGCCGACGCGGCGCAGCGTCGCCTCCTCGGCGACCGCCTTCGCGCCGTTCTCGCAGAACTCCGCGACGTGCCGGCGGTCCTCCTCCGGCCATGCGCAGCCGGGGCAGTCGAACCCGTCCTTCTGGTTCACGCGCAGGAGCGTCCGCGCCGTGCGCGCGGCTCCCATCTGGTCGACGGAGATGCGCAGGGCGTGGACGACCGCGGGGATCCCCACCGCGGCCGTCGCGCGCTCCCCGACGCGGAGCTCCGATTCGTCGATGTCGCCGCGCGGTGCCTTCGTCGCCATGGCCCCAGGCTACGCGGCGCGCGCCGGAAGGCGATGGTTTCGCACTGTGACGCGCGAGGATGGCTCCGCGGTGAGCCGCGCGTAGCGTTGACGCATCACCGACCGCCGCATGTCAGGAGAGCATCCGTGACCAGCCGAATCCGCGTCTCAGCCGCGCACACCGAGGTGTGCCTGCACGAGGCCGGCGCGATGTGCGCCGAGGTGGGAGCGGGTCACGACATGCACATGCTGCAGCGGCGACTCGCCTCCGCGACGCCGAGCCGCTGGGTCGACGCCATCGCGGGTCACGCGGACGCCGACGGCTGGCTCGATCTCGCCGGCCTCGACGGCGTCGTGCTGACGCGCGTGTGGCACCACGAGCACCTCGGCGGTCTCGTCCGCCCCGGCGAGCCCGTGGCGCTGCACGAGGGCTACCACGTCCTGGCGCTCGCGAGCGGGTGGCTGAACGTGCGGGACGGGCGCGACCCGCACTGAGCCGCGCCCGCCGCCGTCTCGGTCCGCGGTCTCGGGCCCGCCGTCACATCGCGGACGGCTGCATGCTCGCCATGAGCGCGTCGCACGCGTCAGCGCAGTCCATGCACGCCTGAGCGCACATCCGCATGGCCTCGCTCATCTCGGCGTGCGTCAGGCACTCGGCGCGGCATGCCATGGCCATCGCCTTCATCGCCTGGAGCATCGCCATCATGGGCGCCGCCTGCATGCCCATCGGGCGCATCAGCATGCGCGACATCGCGTGGCACATGTCCGCGCAGCTCATGCACATGCTGCGGCACATCGCCATGTCCGCACCCATGTCCATGTCGGCGCACATCGTGCACGCCTGCTCGCACGCCATGCACGCCTCCATGCACGCCTGCATGAGCTCCTGGTCCATCGGCATCATCATGTCGGCGGGGGCGTCGGCCATCATCCCGCTCATCATCGTCTTCATGTCCATCGTCGACTCGCCTTCCCATCTCCGCGCGAGCCGACGTCCGACCCGGATGAACGCGGGATGCACTTCATGACGGAATGTTACGGTGCGCGCCGGTGGGATGTCGATGGCCGATCCTCGGGATCGGCC